>NZ_JAMYRE010000013.1:0-216880 GCF_040321265.1 Mesorhizobium sp. M0491 | reverse complement strand
CCGGGACCGGGCATGTATGAGGAGGCCCTGAACACCCCGCCACCCGGCATCACGCTGTTGCCGATCAAATCCGCTCACCGGCGGCGCTCTATTTCGTGCGCGCCGCTCTTTTTCGTGGCGGTGACATGAGCACGACCCCCCTCCTGCAAACGGCTTCCATGGCCTGCAAACCTGCCGGCCGGCTTGCCGCCGGCCTGTTGGCCGTGATCGTGTTTCTTGCCAGCCTTGCCGTGTCAGATCAGGCCTTTGCCCATGCCGCGCTGATCAAGACCGATCCGGCCGACGGCGCGGTGCTGGAACAGGGGCCGGCACAGTTCTCGCTGACCTTCAGTGAGCCGGTCTCGCCGCTGGTGCTGACCTTGGTGAAGCCCGACGGCACGCCGGTTGCTCTGACGTCATTCCGGCTTAGCGACCAGACGCTCGAGATCGACAATCCGCAACCGCTCAAATCCGGTACGCATGTCTTGAGCTGGCGCGTCATCTCCGCAGACGGTCATCCCGTCGGCGGATCGCTGCTGTTTTCCATCGGCGCGCCCAGCGAGCCGCCCGCCGTGTCCGAAGCCGTCGACTGGCCGTTGCGGTCGGCGATCTGGCTCGGCAAGGTTTTTCTCTACCTCGGCCTTTTTCTCGGCGTCGGCGGCGCTTTCGCCCTCGCCTGGCTGTCCCAAGGTGGCCGCGCCGGACAGCGCTTCGTTGCAGCCGCAATCCTGGGCGGACTTGTCGCGGCGCCCTTGTCGCTCGGCTTGCAGGGGCTTGATGCGCTCGGGGCACCGCTCTCCCATCTGGCACAGGCGGTTATCTGGCGGACCGGGCTCGGCACCAGTTTCGGCTGGACAGTGCTGGTCGCGCTGATCGCGCTGGGGCTTGGCCTGCTGTCGCTGGCCGGCCCCCGCGCCACCGCCAAACCACTTGCGCTGGCAGGTCTGGCCGGGGTGGGGGTTGCCCTTGCCGCCAGCGGCCATGCCAGTGCCGCCGAACCGCAATGGCTGACGCGGCCGATGGTGTTCCTGCACGGCGTAGGCATCGCGTTGTGGGCCGGCGCATTGGTCCCACTCGGGCTGGCGCTGAAGGGGCAATCGGCGGGGGCCACGCCATTCCTGCGGCGGTTTTCTTGGGCGATCCTGCCGGTGGTGGCCGTGCTTGCCTCTGCCGGCATCGTGCTTGCCGTCATCCAGGTGCAAACCCCCGCGGCATTGGTCGACACCGCCTACGGAAGGCTGCTGCTGATCAAACTCGGGCTGTTGGTCTTTCTGTTCACGCTCGCCGCCGTCAACCGCTGGAAACTCACCGCGTCGGCCGAGGCGGGATCGACGGAAGTTCAACGCAGGCTGGTCCGCTCGATCGGCGTCGAGATGTTGATCGTGTTGGCGATTTTCGGCGTTGCCGCGGGCTGGCGTTTCACACCGCCGCCACGAGCCCTCGCGATTGCGGCAGCGCAACCGGTGTCGGTCCATATCCACGCGCTGAAAGCCATGGCCGATCTCAGCATCACCCCCGGCCATGCCGGACCGGTCGTCGCCTCGATGATCATCATGAGCGGCGATTTCGGCCCGCTCGACGCCAAGGAGGTGACGCTTGTGCTGTCGAAACCCGATTCGGGCATCGAGCCCTTGAAGCGCGCGGCGGCCAAGCCCGGCGACGGCAGTTGGCGTGTCGACAACCTCGTCATCCCGGTGCCCGGCCGGTGGACAGTGCGCATCGACATACTGGTCTCGGATTTTCAGATGGTGAAGATCGAGGCGCCCGTCGACATCAGGCCGTAAGGCCGGACCGACACGAGCTTGGCTAGGCATCCGTGCAACACAATTCGGCGAGGCGGTTGACGTGGCCCAAAAGGCCCGTCAATCATCCCGGCAAAATCGCGGGCTTCAGCCAACAAGATCCGAAAGCAGGGAAGAAACGATGGAAAATGCCGAAATCGGCCTGATCGGCCTTGGCACGATGGGCTCCAACCTGGCGCTCAACATCGCCGAGCACGGGCACCGCATCGCTGTCTTCAACCGCACCAGGGCGCGCACGGACGCTTTCATCGAGAATGCCGGCGCGCTCAGGGACATGGTCGTGCCCTGCTACAGCCTGGAAGAGCTTGCCGCCGCGATCCGGCCGCCGCGCCCGATCATCATCATGGTGCTGGCCGGCAAGCCGGTCGACGAACAGATCGCGGCTCTGCGCGGCGTGCTGTCGGCCAACGACATCGTCATCGACGCCGGCAACGCCAATTTCCGCGACACGATGCGGCGCTTCTCCGAGCTTTCCGGCTCGGGTCTCACCTTCATCGGCATGGGCGTGTCCGGCGGCGAGGAGGGTGCGCGCCACGGACCGTCGATCATGGTCGGCGGCACGGAGGACTCATGGAAACGCGTCGAGAAGGTGCTGACGGCGATCTCCGCCAAGTTCAAGGACGAACCCTGCGCGGCATGGCTCGGCACCGACGGCGCCGGACATTTCGTCAAGACCATCCATAACGGCATCGAATATGCCGACATGCAGATGATCGCGGAGATCTACGGCATCCTGCGCGACGGCCTGGGCATGGACCCGAAGGAGATCGGCACGGTGTTCGCCAACTGGAACAAGGGCCGGCTCAATTCCTACCTGATCGAGATCACCGCCAAGGTGCTGGCATCAGACGATCCGAAGACCGGCAAGCCGGTGGTCGACATCATCCTTGATCGCGCCGGCCAGAAGGGCACCGGCAAATGGTCTGTCATCGAGGCGCAGCAGCTCGGCATCCCGGCCACCGCGATCGAGGCGGCGGTGGCGGCGCGCGTTCTATCGTCGATCAAGGACGAGCGGCTGGCGGCGGAAAAGGCCTATGGCAACATCGGCGTGACGAAGATTTCCGGTGACAAGGACGCCTTGCTGAAAGATCTGGAACTGGCGCTGTTCGCCGGCAAGATCGCCGCCTACGCCCAAGGTTTTGCGGTGATGAGCGGCGCCTCCAAGGAATTCAACTGGAACCTGCCAATGCCGACCATCGCCAGGATCTGGCGCGCCGGCTGCATCATCCGCTCGCAGATGCTCGACACCATGGCGGAGGCCTTCAGCAAGGGCGGCGCCTCGACCAACCTGCTGATGGCCCCGGCCTTCATCGCGCTGATGCAGGAAGCGCATCCGTCGCTGCGGCGCATCGTGGCGAGGGCTTCGGAGGCCGGCTCGCCGGTTCCGGCGCTGTCTTCCGCACTTGCCTATTTCGACAGCTACCGCCAGGGCCGCGGCACGTCGAACCTGATCCAGGCGCAGCGCGACTTTTTCGGCGCGCACGGCTTCGAGCGTATCGACGACAAAGGCGCGTTCCATGGGCCGTGGGGAAGCGGTGCGGCTGGTTAGCCCAAGGGCCTAAACGGAAACCGGCGGGCTGAACGCCCGAACCTCGCTGGTGGCGACCAGGCGCTGCAACGAGCCGGGTGCGGCGCCGCCGATCCAGCCGAGCACGGAGCGGGCGAGATCGGAGCCGGCCAGGCGGAAGTTCTCGTTGACGACGAGCAATTCCGGCCGGAACAGGTGCAACAGGTCCGACGACTGCTTGGACACGACATCGACGTCGCGGCCAAGCTTGAGGCCGGCATCCTCGATGCCGGCGACGATCGCCAGTGTCGCGGCGGCAGCGCTGCTGACGAAGCCGTCCGGCCTGTTCTCGCGGCGCATCACCTGCGCGGTTCTGGTCCTGATCTGCTCGATCGTGTGATCGATGGAAACGGTGTTGAACGGAATTTCGCTGGCTCCGACCTCGCTTAGCGCATCGGCAAAGCCGTTCAGCGTGTGGCCATAATAGGTCAGCCCGGGCGGCGGCGACAGAAGCGCCAGCTTGTGCCTGCCCATGCTCGCCAGGCGGCGCACGGCTTCCATCGCGAAAACATGGTTGTCGAAGTCATGGTAGGGATGGACGAGGCCCATGTCGGTGCGCCCATGCGTGGCAAAGGGCATGCCGTGCTCGAGCATGTAGCGGGCGCGCGGATCGTTCGGTTGGGTGCGCGAAATGATGACTCCGTCGGCCGAGCCGGTCTCGACGAGATAGCGGATCGGCTCCATCGGATCCTGCGAGCGGGAATAGGGCGTGACGATCAGGTGATAGGGCGTTTCGGCGAGCACTTCCGAAACGCCGTAGATGATGTCCGAGACGAAGCTCATGATCTCGCGGTCGGTGTTGAGCACGAGGCTGATGACATTGGTCCTGCCGGTGCGCAGACGCACGCCGGCGCGGTTCGGCCGGTAGCCGATCTGCTTGGCGACGAGCTGGACGCGACGCCTGGTTTCGGCGCCGATTTCCGGGGCATCCTTCAAGGCGCGTGACACGGTGGTGACGCCGAGCCCGGTCATGAAGGCAAGCGTCTTCAACGTCGGCCGTCCCTGTGCCGAGGTCTCCCCGTTCTTGTCCGTACGCTGTCTGTCCATTCGTCCCGCCCGTCAGGCGCATAGCAGCCGCGAGCCATGTCGGCAATCGCCGCCATAGCGGTACGATATGCGTTCCAGCCCCGGCAAAGCCTCAATATACTGAAACGTTACAGATTGCCATATCGAGTTACATGTCCCTCGCCACGAGGTGGATGGTTCTTTTGCGAAACGCATTGGGATTCCAGGAGAAATCGCCTCTGCCGCCGCCTTTTGCCCGTATCAGGCGGCATTTCGGTGTTTGCGCCGCAGCAGACCATGCTGCAGTGCATGGGAAGCGCGATCATTCATGCGAATTTGTTCGCGGTCCGAAAAAATATCGAGGGCGCTTCGTTGATGGGTTGCACAGCCCGCGCAATTGCCGTATCGAAAATCTGTAACGTTTCAGATTCTGGGAGGAGCCGAAATGCGATACAAACTTTTGACCGCTGCGCTGGCAGCGACGGCCGCGTTGCAGTTTGCCGGCCAGGCGGCCGCGACGGACCTGGAAGTCACCCATTGGTGGACGTCGGGCGGCGAGGCGGCGGCGGTTGCGGAACTTGCCAAGGCATTCGATGCAACCGGCAACCACTGGGTGGATGGCGCCATTGCCGGCTCCGGCGGCACGGCGCGGCCAATCATGATCAGCCGCATCACCGGTGGCGATCCGATGGGCGCCACGCAGTTCAACCATGGCCGGCAGGCGGAGGAACTGGTGCAGGCCGGCCTGATGCGCGACCTCACCGACGTCGCCACCAAGGGCAAGTGGACTGATGTCGTCCGGCCGAAGAGCCTGCTCGACGGCTGCACCATCGACGGCAAGATCTACTGCGTGCCCGTCAACATCCATTCCTGGCAGTGGCTGTGGCTGTCCAACGAAGCCTTCGCGAAGGCCGGCGTGCCGTTGCCGAAGGACTGGAATGAATTCGTGGCGGCAGCGCCGGCGCTGGAAAAGGCCGGCATCATCCCGCTCGCCGTCGGCGGTCAGGCCTGGCAATCCTCCGGTGCCTTCGACGTCCTGCTTGCGGCTGTGGGCGGTACGGACACATTCCTCAAGGTCTACAAGGACAAGGATGCCAAGTTCGCCGCCGGGCCCGAAGTCGCCAAGGTCTTCAAGGCCGCGGACGATGCCCGCAAGATGGCGAAGAACACCAATGTGCAGGACTGGAACCAGGCGACCAACCTGGTCATCACCGGCAAGGCCGCTGGCCAGATCATGGGCGACTGGGCGCAGGGCGAGTTCCAGGTTGCCGGCAAGACCGCCGGCAAGGATTATACCTGCCTGCCGGGCCTTGGGCTGAACGAGGTCATAGCCACGGGCGGTGACGCCTTCTATTTCCCGCTGCTCAAGGATGCCGACAAGAGCAAGGCGCAGGAGGTGCTGGCCGAGACGCTGCTCGATCCCAAGACGCAGGTTGCCTTCAATCTAAAGAAGGGATCCCTGCCGGTGCGCGGCGACGTCGATCTCAATGCGGCCAACGACTGCATGAAGAAGGGCCTCGCCATTCTTGCCAAGGGCGCCGTCATGCCGTGGACGGACCAACTGCTTTCACAGGACACCCAGAAACAGAAGGAAGACCTTTTCGCCGAATTCTTCGCCAAGCCGGAACTGACCATCGAAGACGCGCAGAAGCGCTTCGCCGACCTCATCGCTTCGGCGGACTGACGCTGGAGGCAACCCGCCTCATTCCCGGCCTTGCGAATGCAGGGCCGGGAATGCACCGCCCTTACCCAGCCGGCTGACGAGATGAGCAAGAGCGAACGCCCCAACCTTCTGTTCCGCAACCTCAATGCGAAGGTCGCCTCGATCCCGATGATCCTCACCGCCATGGTGGTTTTCGTCGGCGGCACCGTTTGGACGGTGCTCTATTCCTTCACCAATTCGAAGCTCCTGCCGCGCCTGAATTTCGTCGGGCTCGACCAGTATTACCGGCTGTGGGCGGCGCCACGCTGGCTGATCTCGATCGAGAACCTGCTGATCTACGGCGCGATCTCGCTGGTGTTCTCGCTGGTCATCGGCTTCCTGCTTGCCGCACTTCTCGATCAGAAGATCCGCTTCGAGGACACGTTCCGCACCATCTTCCTCTATCCCTTCGCGCTCTCCTTCATCGTCACCGGCCTGGTCTGGCAGTGGCTGCTCAATCCGGATTTCGGCATCCAGCAGGTCGTGCGGGACTTAGGCTGGACGAGCTTCAGCTTCGATCCGCTCTATAATTCCAGCATCGTCATCTACGGCATATCGATCGCTGCGCTGTGGCAAGGCACCGGGCTCATCATGTGCCTGATGCTGGCCGGCCTGCGCGGTATCGACGAAGACATCTGGAAGGCGGCGCGCGTGGATGGGATCCCGATGTGGAAGACCTATCTGTTCATCGTCATCCCGATGATGCGGCCGGTCTTCATCACCACGCTCGTCATCATCGCTTCCGGCATCGTCAAGGTCTATGACCTGGTCGTGGCCCAGACCAGCGGCGGCCCGGGCATCGCCTCCGAAGTGCCGGCCAAATACGTCTACGACTATATGTTCTTCGCCCAGAACCTCGGCCAGGGTTTTGCTGCCTCGACCATGATGCTGCTCTCGGTGGTGATCGTCATCGTACCTTGGGCCTATCTCGAGTTCGGGCGACGCAAATGAGCATGGCAGACATCACCGCTCAAGCAAGCGTTGCCGCCGGCGCGCGCCAGGACATCGCCGGGCCCTACGGTCCAAAGCCGCGCCGCATGATCTCGCGCCGCAACGTCTTCCTCTACGGCACATTGTTCGTCATGGCGATCTACTACCTCTTGCCGCTCTATGTCATGATCGTCACCTCGCTCAAGGGCATGCCGGAGATCCGGCTCGGCAACATCTTCTCACCGCCGCTCGAGATCACCTTCGAGCCGTGGGTCAAGGCGTGGTCAACGGCCTGCACCGGCCTTAACTGCGACGGGCTCTCGCGCGGTTTCTGGAATTCGGTGCGGATCACCGTGCCGTCGGTGCTGCTGTCGATCGCCATCGCCTCGGTGAATGGTTATGCACTGGCCAATTGGCGCTTCAAGGGCGCCGACACGTTCTTCATCATCCTGATCGTCGGCGCCTTCATTCCCTACCAGGTGATGATCTATCCGATCGTCATCATCCTGCGCGAGATCGGCCTCTATGGCAGCCTCAGCGGGCTGGTGATCGTCCATTCCATTTTCGGCATGCCGATCCTGACGCTGCTGTTCCGCAATTATTTCGCTTCGATGCCGGAAGAGCTGTTCCGGGCGGCACGCGTCGACGGCGCCGGCTTCTGGGGCATCTTCCTGCGCATCATGCTGCCGATGTCGCTGCCGATCTTCGTCGTCGCCATCATCCTGCAGGTGACCGGCATCTGGAACGACTTCCTGTTCGGCGTCGTCTACACCCGCCCCGACACCTATCCGATGACGGTGCAGCTCAACAACATCGTCAATTCGGTGCAAGGCGTGAAGGAGTACAACGTCAACATGGCCGCAACCATCCTGACCGGGCTTGTGCCGCTCATCGTCTACTTCATTTCCGGCAAGCTTTTCGTACGCGGCATCGCCGCCGGCGCGGTGAAGGGGTGATGGCGATGACGGCAGCCAACGATACCAGCGTTTCGATCCAGGACCTGTCGCTGAATTTCGGCGCGGTGACCGTCCTGGAGACGCTCAATCTCGATGTCGCCGATGGCGAGTTCATCGTGCTGCTCGGGCCGTCCGGCTGCGGCAAGTCGACCTTGCTCAACTGCATTGCCGGCCTGCTCGATGTCTCCGAGGGCCGCATCTTCATCAAGGGCAAGAACGTCACCTGGGAAGAGCCCAAGGATCGCGGCATCGGCATGGTGTTCCAGTCCTATGCGCTCTATCCGCAAATGACGGTGGAGAAGAACCTGTCCTTCGGGCTGCGTGTCGCCGGCACGCCAAGAGAAGAGATCGCCAAGCGGATCGCGCGGGCGGCTGAAATCCTGCAGATCGAACCGCTGCTGCAACGCAAGCCGGCCGCCCTTTCCGGCGGCCAGCGCCAGCGCGTCGCCATCGGACGGGCGCTGGTGCGCGATGTCGATGTGTTTCTGTTCGACGAGCCGCTGTCCAATCTCGATGCCAAGCTGCGCGCCGAACTGCGCGTCGAGATCAAGCTGCTGCATCGCAAGCTGCAGAACACCATGATCTACGTCACCCACGACCAGATCGAGGCGATGACGCTGGCCGACCGTATCGCGGTGATGAAGGGCGGCGTCATCCAGCAGCTCGATGCGCCGCAGACCATCTACAACCGTCCGGTCAACCGCTTCGTCGCCGGCTTCCTCGGCTCGCCCGCAATGAACTTCGTCGATGGCCGTCTGGAAGACGCGGACGGCGGCTGGCGGTTCGCGGCCGAGGATATCAAGATCCCGCTCGGCACTTACGACTTTGCCAAGCCTCCGGCTCCAGGCCCCGTCACATTCGGTATCAGGCCCGAGCATGTCAGCCTGAACAGTGGCACCGGCTGGCCGTTCTCGATAGCCGCCAATGTCGAGGTGGTCGAGCCCATGGGCTCCGACACGCTGGTCTGGCTGAAGCTTGCCCAGCAGAATTTCAGCGTCCGGGTGACCTCGGAACGCACGCCCAAGAACGACGAGGCGGTGACGCTTGGCTTCGATCCGATGCGCGCCTCGCTTTTCGACACGGCAACCGGCACACGCATCTAGCTTTCCGAGAACCAACCTTCCAACGACAATCCCCAAGCGAAACGGACAGAGACGATGAATTGGTCATTCCAACTTTACAGCGCCCGCAATTTCCAACCCTGGGACGGTGTGCTCGCCACGCTCGGCAAGCTCGGCTACGCTCAGGTCGAAGGTTTTGGCGGCGTCTATGATGATCCCGAGGCATTCCGTGCCGAGCTCGACAAGAACGGGCTTGCCATGCCGACTGGGCATTTCTCGATCGACGCTCTCGAGAACGATTTCGACGGCGTGCGCAGAACCGCCGACGCACTCGGTATCACGCTGCTCATCTGCCCTTTCCTGATGCCCGACCAGCGGCCATCCGACGCCGCCGGCTGGAGCGGCTTTGGTGAGCGTCTGGCAAAGGTCGGCGACGCCGCGAAAAAGGCTGGCTACGGCTTTGCCTGGCACAACCATGATTTCGAGTTCAAGAAACTTGCCGACGGATCGGTGCCGCAGGACCACATCCTGTCATCCGCGCCCGATGTCAGCTGGGAGATGGACGTTGCCTGGGTGGTGCGCGGCGGCGATGATCCGTTGCCGTGGATCGAGAAACACGGCAAGCGCATCAGTGCCGTCCACGTCAAGGACATGGCCAAGCCCGGCGAGGGGCTGGATGAGGATGGCTGGTCGGATGTCGGCCATGGCACCATCGACTGGGCCGGTCTGATCAAGGTGCTGCGTGCCAAGAGTGCGGCCCAATACTACGTCATGGAACAGGACAACCCCAACGACATCGAGCGTTTCGCCCGCCGCTCCATCGCAGCCGCCAAAACCTATTAGGAGCAATCAGCATGGCAAAGAAACTTGGCATCGGCGTCATCGGCTGCGGCAACATCTCGAAAGCGTATTTTTCGCTGGCGCCGCTGTTTCGCGGCATCGAGATGCGTGCCTGCGCCGACATCAACATGGAGGCGGCCAGGGCTCGGGCGAAGGAGTTCAAGCTGCGCGCCGAGACCGTCGAAGACCTGCTCAGGGCCGACGACATCGACATCATCGTCAACCTGACCATCCCGGCGGTGCATTATGAGGTGTCGAAGCAGATACTCGACGCCGGCAAGCACGTTTATTCGGAAAAACCGTTCGTGCTGTCGGTCAAGGAAGGGCTCGACCTTAAGAAGCGGGCGCAGAAAAAGGGTCTTCGGATCGGCTCGGCGCCAGACACTTTCCTCGGCGGCGCGCACCAGCTGGTGCGCAACCTGATCGACACCGGCAAGCTTGGCAAGGTCACGAGTGGTACCTGTCATGTCATGGGCCACGGCATGGAGCATTGGCACCCCAATCCGGATTTCTTCTTCCAGCCGGGCGCCGGTCCCGTGCTCGATATCGGACCGTATTACATCACCAATCTGATCCAGCTGATCGGGCCGGTGAAGCAGGTCGCGGCCTTCGCGACGACGCCGGCCAAGGAGCGGACGATCAGTTCAAAGCCGCGCGCGGGTGAAAAGATACCGGTCAACACGCCGACGACCATCCATGGGCTGCTGGAGTTCGAGAACGGCGCCGTTATCACGCTCAACACCAGCTGGGACGTCTGGGCTCACGGCCACGCGCCGATGGAACTCTATGGCGAGACAGGCACGGTGTTCGTGCCGGATCCGAATTTCTTCGGCGGTGACGTTCGCTTCACCGACGCGGCCAAGCCGGTCAAGAAGCTGCCGAACTGGCCGCATCCGTTCGGCGTGCCCAACGAGATGCATTCGCAAGGCATGATGGCCAACTACCGCACATCAGGCCTCGCCGATATGGCGGTGGCAATCGCGGAAGGCCGGCCGCACCGCTGTTCGATGGAGCTGGCGCTGCACGCCGTCGACGTGATGACCGGGCTGTTGCGTTCCGGCGAAACCGGCAAGTTCGTCGCCATGCAGACCACCTGCGAACGGCCGGCGGCACTTGGCGTCAAGGAAGCCAAGGCGCTTTTGGCGAAGAAGAAATAGGCAGCACACCTCAACCCTCTCCCCGTTTCGACGGAGAGAGGGTAAGGGTGAGGGGCAGAGCCAACTCGCCGCGTTGTCGCGATGCAGCCGACCGGCTCGTTTCCATTTGAGGATTTTCCGATGCCCTACACGCCTGCCGAAAACCGCTATGAAAAGATGATCTACAACCGCTGTGGCCGCTCCGGCCTGAAGCTGCCGGCAATCTCGCTGGGGTTGTGGCATAATTTCGGCAACGACACGCCGCACAAGACCAAGCAGGCGATCGCGCGCAAGGCCTTCGACCTCGGCATCACGCATTTCGACCTCGCCAACAATTACGGTCCGCCGCCCGGTTCTGCCGAGACCGCTTTCGGCGAAATCCTGCGCACCGACTTCGCCGCCTACCGCGACGAACTGATCATCTCGACGAAGGCCGGCTACGAAATGTGGGCCGGCCCCTACGGCGAATGGGGCGGGCGCAAATACATTCTGGCCAGCCTCGACCAGAGCCTGAAGCGCATGGGGCTCGACTATGTCGATATCTTCTATTCGCACCGTTTCGACCCCGACACGCCGCTGGAAGAAACGATGGGTGCGCTCGACCATGCGGTGCGCTCGGGCAAGGCGCTCTATGCCGGCATCTCGTCCTACAATTCGCAGCGCACGCGCGAGGCCGCCGATATATTGAAGCAGCTTGGCACGCCTTGCGTCATCCACCAGCCGAGCTATTCGATGCTGAACCGCTGGGTGGAGGAAGACGGCCTGCTCGACACGCTCGAAGGGCTCGGTGTCGGCTCCATCGTGTTCTCGCCGCTGGCGCAAGGCATGCTGACCAACAAGTATCTCGGCGGCATTCCGGACGGCAGCCGCGCCTCCCAGGGCAAGTCGCTGAAGACAGCCTTCATCAACGACAAGACCATCGCCAACATAAAAGCGCTCGACGCCATCGCCAGCAAGCGCGGACAGACGCTGGCGCAGATGGCGCTGGCCTGGGTGCTGCGCAAGGGGAGGGTGACCTCGGCGCTGATCGGTGCCAGCCGGCCGGAGCAGGTCGAGGACTGCGTCGGCGCGCTCAAGGTGCTCGACTTCAGCGATGCCGAACTCGCCGAGATCGATACCTATGCCCGGGAGTCCGATATCAATCTGTGGGCAGCTTCGGCCGAGCGCAAAGGCCCGCCGCGAAAATAGACCACTCGAGCCGGCAAAATAAGAGCGGCGGCACTCCCGCCGTTTTTCATGGGAAGCCAAATGGCCGCGGTTCAGGGCGTTTTCGGCTTCTGCGCCGTGCCGAGTCCCGCCTTGGGTTTGGCAGGCGCCGGAGCAGAGCTTTTCATCTTCGCCTCGATCCAGCCGGTGTAGTTGACCAGCCGCGTGTAGATGCCGTAGGCGTCCTTGTGGCCGCAGGCAGCACTGCCGTCAGCCGGGCCTTCGCCCCAGCTGACGACGCCGATTTGGACCGGCCCGCCGGTGCCGGTCATGAACAACGGGCCGCCGCTGTCGCCATTGCAGGCATCGCGCACGCCGCTGGTGGTGCCGGCGCAGATCATGTTGCCGGTCAGCGGGTCGGTCATGTCGGCGGCGATCGCATTGGCGGCCGCGTCGATGCCTTTTTTCGAATAGCGCATACGGCGCGACAAATCGCCAAGTGCTGCCTTCAGATCATGTGCATAGATGGCCTTGATGGCGCTGTTGCAGGCCTGGTTCGGCTGCAGGTCGAGGTCGGCGACCATCAGCGTGGTCGGAAAGGTGCCGTCCTGCATCTTGCCCCAGCCGGTGACCGTCGTCTTGCCGGTCTCGGGCGTTGCGTCCTGGGCGACCTTGATGGCCGGAGCGTCGGCCGGTTCGGCAAGCCGAAGCAGCCCGAGGTCGTTGTCGAGGGTCTGCTCGCTGTAGCCTTCGTTGACGATGACCTCCACCACCTTGTGGCGCTTGCCTTCGCTGAGATCGGTTGCACCGGTCAGCACGGTGACGCTCTCGGGCGAAACCGGCTGGCCCTTGTCGTTGAGGCAGTGTGCTGCCGTCAGCACCCATTGCGGCGCGATCAGGCTGCCGCCGCAGAATTGGGCGTTGGCCTGCGATGCCGGATTCTCGTCCAGCCTGTCGGTGGTGAGCAGCGCGACCTGGAACGGGTAGACTCCCTTTTCGGCCTGGTTGCCGCCATAGACGCGGTCGGCCGCGTCGGGGTTCTCCGCCGCTGCAATCGCCCTGGCTTCCGTCACGCGCTTCATTGGCGAGACCGCTGCCTCCGGTCGGGCGACCGCTTCGTCGGCCTGGGTGAAATTGGCTGCCGCAAGGACGGCCGCGATGCCGAGCAGCGATGCGGCGGCGATCGGCCTGAACCGATGGATGATGTTCACCTGAAGCCCTCCTGAGACATGTACCCGAGCGGACCAGCCCCGGCACATGATCAACGAAACAAGCCTCAGCCTGGGGATCAGACCGCGCAGCACAGTTGTTGCGGCACGGCAGGAACACCAAGTCGGGCACCGCTTCGCGGATCGCGTTCCTGTGCAGACCTCGCTCAAAATCCTATAGCCCCCCACGGGCTATGTGGAAGCGATTTGTCATTCCAATGTTGTATTAATTTAGGCAATATATCCGCGCGAGTGCCTCTGGCGGGACCTCGACAGACTGTAGGGGTAATGATCAGGTCAGGCACCGGTAATCAAAAACTCCTTTTTTGGCCTCACCACGATCTCGACAATATTTCTGTATCTTGATCCAGTCCTTGCTGACTTTTGGGAGAGTCTCACCATGACAAAACTGACAAACGCACTTGTTGCGTCCACATTGCTTTCCACCGCAATGTGGGCGGTTCCAGCTTTCGCCGCCGATCCTGGCACCGCCAGTGCCGGCAATGGCGAAAGCGCGCGCGACGCGACTTCAGGCGACTACAAGCCCGGGCGGGCAAAGCCAATCGCGCCACCGAAGCTGACCGACGAAGACAGCCGCGCCGCGCCGCTTGCCGACGAGGCAACGGCTGTCAAATCCTACGGCATCGTCGGACGGTCCGCCGATGGCAAGGAGATCAAGATCGAGCCGAGCGAAGCGCTGCGGGAGCTTATCATCAAGGAACTGAACGCTCCGGCCACTGGAAAAGACGGGGCTGAGCGCAAGACCGAGGATCCGGACCTCGGCGAAGGCGAAGCCGGCCGCCAGGTTTTCGGCACCGACGATCGCGAGCAGGTCAAGAACACCAAGACCTATCCGTTCTCGGCAATAGGCTATCTCGAAGCCAAATCGCCGAAGACGGGCAGCTTCGGCAGCTGTTCGGCAACGCTGATCGGTCCGCGAACCGTACTCACCGCCGCGCACTGCCTCTACAGTCATGAGGACAAGGATTGGCTCTCCGACTACCTGTTCGTGCCGGGCCTTAACGGCAGCACGGCCGACGACGCACCGTTCGGCGCCTTCGCCTTCGAAAGCGCCTATGTGCTGCAAGGCTTCATCGACAACTACCAGGGCTATTACGGGTCGGTCCTGCTGTGGGATCTCGGCATCGTCACGCTGAAGCAGGATGTCGGCACCAATCTCGGCTGGCTGGGCTATGCCAACTATGAGGATCTCGGCGATTTCACCGCCAATCTCGTCGGCTATCCCGGCGACAAGCCGATGGGCACGATGTGGAAGGCAAACTGCGAAGTGCACGCCGAAAACATCGCGCCGGAATATTTCCAGTATGACTGCGATACGTTCCCAGGGTCGAGCGGGAGCTCGGTCTATGCTTACGACAACAAGGCCAAGCAGCGCATCGTCACCGGTGTCAACGTGGCGGAAAGCCCCGACGCGAACACCGCCGTGCGCCTGAACGCTGCCAACGTCCAGTGGATCAACAGCCTGTATAAGTAATCGCTGCGCATTCGCGATGGAGACAAAGGCGGCGGCGCAATCCCGCCGCCTTTTTCGCCGCTATTTGGCTGCGGATGCAGGCGGGCCGTTGCGCACATAGTTCTCGATTGCCGAAGCGAAAGTGGGAGAACCCGCCTTGCGCTGCTTGTCTATGTAGCCGGCAAAATAGCTCCAGAAAGAGACGGCATAGTCACGGAAATAAGCATCGGTCACTTTGCGCGAACACAAATCGCCGTCGATGCAGAAGGACAGCCGGTTGAGGAAATAGACGATGCGATCGAAATTCTCGCTGAAATCGGCGAGCGGCATGTCGCCGCCGGAGGCAGTCATCGCCTCGATGCCGATGCGTTGCCGGAACACCTGCTCCTCGGTCGGCGATGGGTTGGCGCTGAGCAGATTGTCATATTTGGCGTTGAGCGCCGTCAGACGATCTTTCAGCGCACGCTGCGCCTGCTGGTAGTCTTTGTTTTCCCAGAGCTCGACAAGCGACATGGTCTGCTCGACGCGCTTCTGCTCCTGGTTGGCCAGGAACTGGTAGACCGAGAACATCAGGGTGAAGATGATGGCGAGGCGCACGGCCATGCCCGACCAGGCATAAACCAGCATGCGCCAGTCGCGGTCGGTGAACGGGTTGCCCTCCTTCTTGATCTCGTGGCTGCTCGGCCACGGAAAGCCTTCCGTGGTTTCCGGCAAGGTCTGTTTCGCCGTTGGCGCCTTTGCAGGCGCGGCAGCCGCTGTTTGCCTGGTGTTGCCCGCCGGCTTCTTCATCCGCAGGTGTCCAGTTCGATGGTGGCGGAGGGATCCAATACGATGCCTGGCGCCTCCAGCTTCTTTTTCAGGCATTCCAGCTGCAGGCGCGAAATCATGAACTGGACATCAGGGTCCGCCGCACCCTTGTTCGGTGACGGCAAGGCTTCGACGACGCCGCGCGAGGCGCAGTTGCTGAGATCGACGACAACCGCGTCGCTGCCGCTTTTGGCGAACTGGTCGTACTGATCGAGAAAACACGTCGCCAGTTCCGAGTTGGTGACGATCTGCTTGACGCACAGGCCGCAGGCATCGTCCGCCGAAGCGTTGGCGATCAGCAGCAGGCCGCCGGCAAGGCCGGCTACCGTTCCACGCCAGGAAAACACAGAATTCTTCACAATCGATCCTATCCGTTTCATCCGGCCGTCATGCGTCAGCGGCCGGGAATGTTCTCATATCGCGCCGATCGCGCAAGAGCCGCCGCAGAGCCCTGCGCGCCGGCATCCGCTCAGGCGCGCGGCACCGTCTCCATCGGGAAGATCATCACCGCGCCCTTCGGGCCGCTCTTGTCGGCAAGCCGCATCACCGAGCGGGTTGCCGGCGCCATGCCGAGATCGGTCAGCATGTCGGAGAAGCCGGCAGAGTCCATTCCGCGTGTCGCCGAGGCGACGCCGTCCTGTGCCAGGAAGCTCAGATCCTGCTTCTCGCTCTCCGGCGGCGCCTCGGTCAAAACCGCGATCATCCGCTCCATGCCGAAACTGGTGTCGGTGAAAGCCAGCAGCCCCTCTTCGAGCATGGCTTGCGGGGCGAGGCGTTCGGCAACGATATGGGTGATCGAATAATCGCTGCCGACATAGAGCACATTGATGTCGACCAGCAGATCCGAACCGTTCTTGGCCAGCACATGCACTTCGTCGCCCGGCGAGACGCGCGGCACCACCGAGGCCTGCAGCGGTTCGAGGCCATTCTTGTCGCGGCGTTTGACCTGGAACTGGACGTCGACCTCGGGCTTGTAGTCTGAGGCCGCCGCCAGCCGCGAAAGCCCGGTGGCACGGAAGATGGTGCGCAGGTTCCTGGTCGTTGCATCGGCCAGTTTCTGGCGGTCGTGAATGATGATCAGCGGCGGTTTGCCGCCCTCCTTCAAGGTCACGTCGCCCGACGCCGGCAGGAACCACAGCGCCGGCTTAGCGGTCGCATCCTTGGCGGCGCCGGGAACGGCATTCTCGCGCATCACCGCGAGGCGGAGGTCGGCGCTCTTGCCGGGCTCGACCAGCTCGATGTTGAAGCCGGTCTCCCTGGCTATGGCCAGTTCGTCGAGAACCGCATTGACCAGAGCGGTTTCCTTCTCAAGTCCCTTGGCCGCGGCCGGCCGCGCCAAGACGAGCTTGTAGTCGACGGCGATCTCCGCCACCCGCGCATAGGAATTGGCGGGAATGTCGACGACTTTGAGCGCCGGCTTCTTGTCGAACTCGACCGGCTTGACGCGGCTTTCCAGGTTTTTTGCCGACTGCACTTCCAAAAATCCGACAGCGTCGGACAGCGGCGATAGCGCCGACGGCAGGATGGCGAGCTTGCTGCCGGGGGTGAGGCGGTGCAGCAGGCCGGCGCCGATCGTCGCTTCGCCGTCCTTGATGACGACAGGCCACTGCATGACCGCGTCGGTCTTGTCGGTGCCGAACACCCGCGCATCCAGTTCGCCCTCGAACAGCGGTGTCGGCCGGGTGCGGCTGTCGGCCGAATATTGCTGCAGCACGGCCTGGCCGAGCTGGCGATAGGTGACGTTGGGATTCTCGGCCAGTTTCGACAGGATGGTGAAGGTGAACAGGCCGAACCGCGGCGCATCCGCGATGCCCTTAGGCAGCGGCATTTCCGGTGTCGTCTCCACCGTCTGCGCGGCATAGAAGGCGACCAGTTTGCCCTTGGTGATCGGTTCGCCACCGGTCGGCGTCAGGGTGAAGGCGGGCTTGCGCGTGCCATTGTCGTCGACGCCGCGCGAGCCGGCGACCGAAATCACCTCGTCATAGGCCTTGATCGCGGCAGCCCGCTCGGCCTCGTTGCCGCCGACCAGGTCGGCGAACTCGACCTTGCGCTCCAACTCGTCATCGACCTCGACGGCGCGTGTCGCGGTGCCGGAATGGCAGCAGTCGAACACGACCCAGACGAAAGCGCCCTTGTCGCGAATGGCGTCGAGTGCCGCGCCGATCTCGTTGTCGATCAGCGCATTGGGCACGCCGGCATCGCGGTTGATCCATTTGCCGATATCGACGGGCAGGAAGATCTCGTCGAGCCCGTCGGTTTCGTCGCCCTTGACCATCTGCGGCTGCTGGGCGCCGTGACCGGACAGATGCAGATAGACGAAATCGTCGCGCTGAACCTTGGCGGCAAGGTCGGCCAATGCGGCCTTGATGGCCGCATGGGTCGGCAGGCCACTGGCGCCGGGGACATCCTTGGCGAGCAGCGTGACGTTCTCCGGCGCGAACCGCACCGGGTCGGGCACATTCTTCAGGAGATAGTCGCGGACGAGGGCTGCGTCGTTCTTCGGCCCGACCAGCCAATTCCTCTGCGGAAGGTTGGGATATTCGGTGCAGGCGACCAGCAGCGCATGATAGGTGCGCGATGCGGCCATGGTCCGGAACGACACCATGCCGGCCATGGTCAAAGCGGACGTGCCGACCAGCAGCGTCCGCCGCGTCAATTTGATCATGATTGCTTCCCCAAGCCCGACCGAAATTCCAAGCGCGGCAATCCTCGCTGAAGATATTGTCAGTATTTTGAACGTTACATCGCAGAGCAACCTGCCTGTTGCCCCGCTCCGATCGATGTTCTCGACCGCCTTGCGGGCAGAATGCTGGAAACAGTAGCAAAAATGCCTGTTCGTCGCTATCTGGATGGGTACATGGATAGTTTGTGCGCGGCGCAAGCGACGGAAGGCGAGTTGGAAACAGGATCATGGCGGCAAGGGATGTGCTGACGAAGAACCAGCTGTGCGTGCTCGAGAAACTCGAGACCGCCAGCGGACCGCTCAGTGCCTATACCTTGCTCGACCAACTGCGCGAGCGCGGTTTTCGCGCGCCTCTGCAGGTCTATCGAGCGCTCGACACGCTGGTGAAGTCAGGTTTCGTGCACCGGCTCGAAAGCATCAATTCTTTCGTCGCCTGCGCCGAGCCGCACGACCACAGCCATTCGATGACCGCCTTCGCGATATGCGACACATGTGGGCAGGTGACCGAAATGTCCGACCACGATGTCGGCCACAGCTTGGACGAATGGGTGCGCTCGACAGGCTTCGCCGCCAAGAAGGCGGTGATCGAGTTTCGCGGGACGTGTGCCAAGTGCCTGGCCGAAGCGGCTTGAGGCCCATCGCTTCGTCATCCTAGGGTCTACGCCGCGTCGCTTCGCTCCTTGCTTCGCCCTAGGATGACGAAGAGGCGGAGCGTCAATGCGCCTCGTCCCAGTTGTTGGCGGCGCGCGCATCGACATGCAGCGGCACCGACATCGATACCGCTGGCATCGCCGCGTTTTCCATGACGTGACGCACGACCGGGATCGTCGCCTCGACTTCCGCCTCGACGGTCTCGAAAATCAGTTCGTCATGCACCTGCAGCAGCATGCGTGCGGAAAGCCCTGCTTTTTCCAGCGCCTCCTCCATGCGGATCATGGCACGGCGGATGATATCGGCGGCGGTGCCTTGCAGGCGGGCGTTGATCGAGGCGCGTTCGTTGAAGGCGCGAAGCGAGGGGTTGGACGATCTTATGTCGGGGTAATGGATGCGACGGCCGAAGATCGTTTCGACAAAGCCATGCTCGCGGGCATAGGCCTTGGTCTCCTCGATGTAATCGCGGATGCCGGGGAAGCGCTCGAAATATTTCTTGATGTAGTTGCCGGCCTCCTCGCGCGGGATCGACAGCTGGTTGGCGAGACCAAAGGCCGAAATGCCGTAGATGATGCCGAAATTGATCGCCTTGGCGCGGCGACGGACTTCCGAAGGCATGCCCTCGACCGGCACGTTGAACATCTCAGACGCGGTGATGGCGTGGATATCGGCGCCGTCGGCGAAAGCCTGCCGCAATTGCGGGATCTCGGCGACATGGGCGAGCACCCGCAGTTCGATCTGGCTGTAGTCGGCCGAGACCAGCCGATGGCTCTTGTCGGTGATGAAGGCGGTCCTGATCTTGCGGCCTTCGGCGGTGCGCACCGGGATGTTCTGCAGGTTCGGATCGGAGGACGACAGGCGTCCCGTCGTCGTCGCGGCCAGCGCGTAGGAGGTGTGAACGCGCTTGGTGTCGGGGTGGATGAAGCCCGGCAGCGCATCGGTATAGGTCGATTTCAGCTTGGTCAGCTGGCGCCAGTCGACGATCTTGCGCGGCAGTTCGTGACCTTCGGCGGCGAGATCTTCGAGAAGCTGCGCCGAGGTCGACCACTGGCCGGTCTTGGTCTTGGAACCGCCGGGCAGGCCCATGCGTCCGAACAGGATGTCGCCAAGCTGTTTTGGCGAGCCGATGTTGATGCGCTCGCCGATGAGCTGGTAGATTTCCTCTTCGAGGCGAGCGGCGCCCTGGGCCAGTTCGCCCGAGAGCCGCGACAGGATCTGCCGGTCGACCGAGATGCCGCGCTGTTCCATGCGCGCCAGCACCGGCACCAGCGGCCGCTCCAGCCGCTCATAGACCGACACTAGGCCTTTGGCGGCAAGCCGCGGTTTCAGCACCAGCCAGAGCCGCAGCGTCATATCGGCGTCTTCGGCGGCATGAGCGGTCGCCTTGTCGATGTCGACCTGATCGAAACCGACGGAGCTTTTGCCGGAGCCGGTGACGTCCTTGAGCAGGAGAGGGGTATGACCCAGCCATTTCTCGGCTAGCGAGTCCAGGCCGTGACCATGGGGCGTGCCGGCATCGAGCACGTAGGAGATCAGCATGGTGTCGTCGAACGGTGCGACATCGATGCCGTAGCGGCTCATGATGACAAGATCGTATTTCAGGTTCTGCGCGATCTTGAGAACCGATCTGTCTTCGAGCAGCGGTTTCAGCACAGCCAGCGCCTCGCGAAGCGGTATCTGGTTTTCGAGCGCGCCACCACCGAGCAGGTCGCCATTGCCGCTCATGTGGGCAAAGGGGATATAGGCGGCGCGCCCGGGCGCCGTGGCGATGGCCATGCCGATCAGTTCGGCCTGCATCGGATCAGCCGATGTTGCCCTGACATCGAAGGCGGTGATGCCGGCCTCTCGCGCCTCGGCGACCCAGGCTTTCAGGGCCGAGATATCGCGGATGCAGTGATAGGCCGAAGTGTCGATCTTGCCGGTGGCCGCGCGCTCCAGCCTTAGTGCCGCGAGCAGGGAAGGGGTATCGCCTTGTTTTGACGTCTCCGCCGTCCCGCCGGCTTCGTCCGATCCAGTGCCGGACGCGTTTCGGGCAACCGGCGGCAAACCGGCCCCAACATCCGGGCCATGGGCATGGTCGGCGCGTTCGACGGTGACCGCGACGGCCTGGACATCGCCGGCCTCGGTGCTGGTCGCCTCCGCGACACGGCGGGTCAGTGACGTGAATTCCATGGTCTTCAAGAAACCGATCAGCTTCGGGCCGTCCGGCGCGTGCAGGACGAAATCGTCCAGTCCCTCGGCGACCGGCACATCGTTCATCAGCGTCACCAGCTGACGCGAAATGCGCGCCTTGTCGGCGTTGGCGATGATCGATTCGCGCCTCTTGTCCTGCTTGATCTCGCCGGCCCGGGCCAGCAGCGTGTCGAGGTCACCGAACTGTTCGAGCAGTTGCGCCGCCGTCTTCGGCCCTATGCCGGGCACACCAGGCACATTGTCGACCGAATCGCCGGTCAGTGCCTGCAGATCGACCATCTTCTCCGGCGGCACGCCCCATTTTTCGATGACTTCCGGAATGCCGATCTGGCGGTCCTTCATCGGGTCGTACATGGCGACCGTGTCGCCGACCAGCTGCATCAGATCCTTGTCGGAGGAGATGATGGTGGTGTCGCCGCCAGCTTCGCAGGCCAGCCTCGCATAGGTGGCGATCAGATCGTCGGCCTCGTAGCCTTCGATCTCGACGCAGGGCAGGTTGAACGCCCTGGTCGCCTGGCGGATCAGGCCGAATTGCGGGATCAAATCTTCCGGCGGTGCCGAGCGGTTGGCCTTGTATTCGGGGTAGAGGTCGTTGCGGAAGGTTTTCGACGAATAGTCGAAAATGACGGCGAAATGCGTTGGCACAATGCCTACATCGGTGTTGCGGGCGTCGAGCATCAGCTTCCACAGCATGTTGCAGAAGCCGGAAACGGCGCCCACCGGCAGGCCGTCGGATTTGCGGGTCAGCGGCGGCAGCGCGTGATAGGCACGGAAGATGTAGCCGGAGCCGTCGACAAGGAAGAGATGATCGCCTTTTTTCATGTCGGCAGGGATAGCGCGGCGCGGCGGCTTGGTCCATGCCAAAAGGCAGCCTCGACTATCGGTTCCGGCAACACCCTGACAGATCGCCGTCACCCCGCTCACGCCTATGTTACAAAACTGTAATTTTCGTGCCCTTGAATCGCCACGTTCAGAGACCCAAATACACGTCATCGGCAGTTTTCGCCGAGTCCGGAGCAAGGCCCGTCCCCCGCCTATCCCGGACACCTGCGGCAGCCTATCCCCCCTCTCCGGGCTGCCGCATCGTTTCGAGTAGAAGGCCGCCGTGGTTCCCCCTCCACCACGGCGGTCTTTTTTATCCCAGACAGACGTTTGCAGCCCGTGGTCCAATGATCGCGGGCTTTTCGTTTTGCTGTCCTGCCTTTACGGTTCGGGTTCTGAATCGAAAGGCTTCACATATGTCCGCAGTTTCCCCCGTCCTCGACCGTCTCGACAAGAATCTCGACCAGAGCCTCGAACGCCTGTTCGGCCTGCTCAGGATCAAGTCGATCTCCACCGATCCGGCCTATGCCGCCGACTGCCGCAAGGCGGCGGAATGGCTCGTGGCGGAGCTCAAGCTGATCGGCTTCGATGCCAGTGTGCGCGACACGCCCGGACACCCGATGGTGGTCGCCCATCACGATGGCCCGGCCGGTTCGCCGCATGTGCTGTTTTACGGCCATTATGACGTGCAGCCGGTCGATCCGATCGAATTGTGGGAAAGCGACCCGTTCGCCCCCGCGGTCAAGGAGGTCGGCCCGGATCACAAGGTGATCACCGGACGCGGCTCGGCCGACGACAAGGGCCAGCTGATGACCTTCGTCGAGGCCTGCCGCGCCTGGAAGCAGGTGCACGGCAATTTGCCTTGCCGCATCACCATCCTGTTCGAGGGCGAAGAGGAATCCGGCTCGCCCTCGTTGAAGCCGTTCCTCGAAACCAATGCCGACGAACTCAAGGCCGATTTCGCGCTGGTCTGCGATACCGGCATGTGGGACCGCGACACGCCGTCGATCTGCGTCGGGCTGCGCGGGCTGGTCGGTGAGGAGATCACGGTGAAGGCGGCCGATCGCGACCTGCATTCGGGCCTCTATGGGGGTGCCGCCGCCAACCCGATCCGCATCCTGGCCAAGGTGCTGGCCGATATCCACGACAAGGACGGTCACATCACCATTCCCGGCTTCTATGACGGCGTCGAGGAAACGCCGTCGCAGATCCTGAAATCTTGGGAGACGCTGGGCGAGACCGCCGAGACGTTCCTGGGACCGGTCGGCCTGTCGATCCCGTCGGGCGAAAAGGGCCGCTCCGTGCTGGAGTTGACCTGGGCGCGGCCGACGGCCGAGTTCAACGGCATCATCGGCGGCTACACCGGCAAGGGCTTCAAAACGGTGATCGCGGCGGAAGCCTCGGCGAAGGTGTCGTTTCGCCTCGTCCACAAGCAGGATCCCAAGAAAATCCGCGCCGCGTTCCAGAAGTTCGTCAAGGAGCGGATTCCGGCCGACTGCTCGGTCGAATTCCATCCGCATGGCGGCTCGCCGGCAATCCAGCTTTCCTACGACTCGCCCTTCCTGGCCAAGGCCAAGGATGCGCTGTCCGACGAATGGCCGAAGCCGGCGGTGACGACGGGCAGCGGCGGGTCGATCCCGGTGGTCGGCGACTTCCAGACCTATCTCGGCATGGAATCGCTGCTGGTCGGGTTCGGCCTCGACGACGACCGCATCCACTCGCCCAACGAGAAATACGAGCTCAGCTCCTTCCACAAGGGCCAGCGCTCCTGGGCGCGGATTCTCGATGCGCTGACCCGCTGACGCGGCGTGAAAATCAACTTTCAGTTGATTTTTCAGCGGAACGCGGCGAGGACGGGCCACAAGACAAAGCGCTACAGCGTCCCTTGCGGGTCAAGGGACGCGCAAGGCTCGACCGGAGAAGACAATGGCCGATATCCGTTTCCACAAGCATGATCTGCCCGACCTCTCGCACTACAATGTCGGGGCAGTGGCCATCGACACCGAAACGCTGGGGCTCAATCCGCATCGCGACCGGCTGTGCGTGGTGCAGATTTCGCCTGGCGACGGCACGGCCGATGTGATCCAGATCGCGCCCGGCCAGAAGAAGGCGCCGAACCTCGTCAGCCTGCTGCGGAACCGCGGCGTAACCAAGCTGTTCCACTACGGACGCTTCGACCTTGCCGTGCTCTACAATGCGTTCGGCGTCATGCCCGAGCCGGTGTTCTGCACCAAGATCGCCTCGCGGCTGACCCGCACCTACACCGACCGCCACGGGCTGAAGGACATCTGCTTCGAGCTTCTTGGCGTCGGCCTCTCCAAGGCGCAGCAATCGTCGGACTGGGCGGCCGAGACGCTGTCGCCCGAACAGCTCGAATATGCAGCTTCCGATGTGCTCTATCTGCACCGGTTGCGCGATGTGCTTGCCGGACGGCTGGCGCGCGATGGGCGGATCAAGGAAGCCGATGCCTGCTTCCGCTTCCTGCCGACGCGTGCCAAGCTTGACCTGATGGGCTGGGACGAAGAGGATATCTTTGCCCACAGCTGACGGCCGTCCGGCCAACACATCGCGCGGCCGGTACCGGCTGGAACTGGATGCGGGCCGCGGCGTTCTGTCGGCTCAGTTTGTCGGTGCAATTGGGGGATGATGACATGGCGGACAGAAAGCCGATTGCGACCGCGCCGACAGACGGCTCCAAGATCTCCGTGACCTGGAAGGACAGCGACGGCGTGATCAACGAATCCATCGCGCAATATCGCGACGACGGCTGGTGGGTCTATATCGACAGTCACACGCGAAAGAAGGTCGAGCCGACCAGTTGGCGCCCTGCCGCAAGCGACGATGACGATCAATGATGGCGCCGCTGGTGAGGCCGGCCGCTTTCGAATAGCCTGAAGCTCTTGATATCGAGGCCGATTCGGAGCTTTCCGTTCCGCCGTCGTCCTCTTGCTCGGAGGAACTCTCTATGGGTGTCGAAAGCCTGCTCGTCTTCATCATCATCGGTGCCATCGCCGGCTGGCTCGCCGGTCTTATCGTTTCCGGCTTCGGCTTCGGTCTGATCGGCAACATCATTGTCGGTATCGTCGGCGCGTTCATCGCTGGCTGGCTGTTCCCGAGGATCGGATTTTCCATCGGCGGCGGCACTCTCGCCGCGATCATCCATGCCACAATCGGCGCCATCATCCTGCTGGTGCTGGTCAAGGTCCTGAAACGAGCCTGAAGCTCGACAACGCAAAGAGCGCGCCATGAAACAGAATACGCTCTATCTCGTCATTGGCGCGCTCGTCGTCGTGGTCATTGCGCTCGGCATCTACGTCTATCGCGAGCAGACCAAACCCAAAGGCGTCGAACTCAAGATCGACGACAAGGGCATTTCGATCCAGCAGAACTAAGCCATGCGGGAGCGCGACATGGTTGCTTCTGACGCCCCGGAAGGCGTCGATCAGCCTGGGATTACCGTGGCGGAATGGGAGAGGCTGAACAGGCCGCCGAGGCGCGAGGCGCTGTTGCGCTATCATTGGCGGGTGTTTCGCTTCCTGAGAGCGTCCGCGCCGGTCAGCGAATTGCAGGGGCAAGAGCAGGTATTCCGTGATGCGGTCGTCGCCACCGTGGCCTTCAACCGGCCAGACGTGATCGAATGGCAGATCCACCTGGTGCGCCGATACCTTGCCGAGCACGAGAGCTACATCGTCTTCGACAACAGCAAGAAGGACGAGGCGAGGCAAGCAATCCGCGATCTCTGCCGTCGTCAGCATGTCCCCTATGTGGCATTGCCGAGGAACAGGCTGGTCGTCAGCAGATCGCACGGCCAAGCGCTCAACTGGATCGTGCGGAATTTCTTGCCTGGGTTCGGGCCGAAGCTGTTCGGCTTCATCGATCATGACATCTTTCCGACTGAACCATTTTCGATCCGCGCCCGGATGGAGGACAAAAGCCTCTACGGCAGCGTGCGGCGCGATACGCCGACGCCAGGGGGCTGGTTCCTGTGGCCCGGCTTCTGTTTTTTCGATGGAAGCCTGTTGCGGCGGCGGCTGGATTTCGCCCCGAGCTACAAGTTTCATATGGATTCCGGCGGCGGCAACTGGCCGGTGCTCTACAGGTCGATCGATCCGGCGCTGGTTCGGTTCGCTGAAAACAAATCGCTTCGCTTCGGCGCTGGACATGATCAATCCGAGGATTTTTTCATGGTGGTCGATGGCTGGCTGCACGTGACGAACGCCTCAAACTGGAGACGACAGCAGCTTGACAGGGGCGAACACATTCTCGCGCTGTTGCGGCAAGCCGGCGGTCCCGACCAGCCGGATGTGAAGTTCGAGCCCATCTGAACGAGACACCGAACAGCGTGGTGGCAGTGACCTGCAAAGAGCAGACGCTGGCCTTTTTGGCTGCCCAACCCCCAAGGCCGGCATTCGAACACGACTTAACCCGCCCTTAAATCGCCGCATCTACTCTTCAACCCGAACGCCATAGGCATCGGGGATATCAAGCACAGCGCATGGCGAACCGCAGAGACAGTCGCATCGAACCCAGTTTCGAGGGGCCGCCGCAGGCGCGGTCCTCGGCGGGTCTTTCGGTGAACGAGGAGGATCGCGTCGTGCCGAGCAATCGCAAAGTCTCCGCAAAACGCAAGCCGGCCAAAGGGAAATCGTCGCGGGCCAAGCGCGGCAGAAGCCGGCGCGGCCTGTTCGGTGTGCTCGGCCGGCTGTTCTACTGGTGCTTCGTGTTCGCCATCTGGGGCGGCATCGCGGGGGCCGGCATCGTCATCTACTATGGCGCCAAGATGCCGGCGGCGACGACCTGGTCGATCCCCGACCGCGCCCCCAACATCAAGATCGTCTCTGCCGACGGCCAATTGCTCGCCAATCGCGGCATGAGCGGTGGCGAGGCCGTCGGCCTGCATGAAATGTCGCCCTATATCCCGGAAGCCGTGATCGCCATCGAAGATCGGCGCTTCTACTCGCATTTCGGCATCGACCCGATCGGGCTTTCTCGCGCCATGGTCACCAATGTGCTTGGCGGGCATTTCTCGCAGGGTGGCTCGACGCTGACCCAGCAATTGGCGAAGAACCTGTTCCTGACACCCGACCGCACGCTGGAGCGCAAGGTGCAGGAGGTGCTGCTGGCGCTGTGGCTGGAGCACAAGCACACCAAGGACCAGATCCTCGAAATGTACCTCAACCGGGTCTATTTCGGTTCCGGCGCCTATGGCGTCGAGGCCGCCTCGCGCCGCTATTTCGGCAAGAGCGCGCGTGACGTCACCCTGTCGGAAGCCGCATTGCTTGCCGGCCTGTTGAAGGCGCCGTCGCGGCTGTCGCCGGCACGCGATCCGAAGGCCGCCGAGGAACGCTCGCAACTGGTGCTTGCCGCCATGCGCGACGAGGGAAAGATCAGCGCCAAGGAACTGACCTCGGCAATGAGCGCGCCGGCAACGCGTGCGCCGTCCTACTGGACCGGCTCGGAGAATTACGTCGCCGACACCATCATGGAAGAATTGCCCGACCTGATCGGCGACGTGCGCGGCGACATCGTCATCGACAGCACCGTCGACCTGAACCTGCAAAAGCTCGCCGAACAGTCGATCCGCAGGCTGATCGACGACAGCGGCAAGAAGCTCAACGTCAGCCAGGGCGCCCTGGTGTCGATCGACGATTCCGGCGCGGTGCGCGCCATGGTCGGCGGCTACGACTATTCGACGAGCCAGTTCGACCGTGCTTCGGAGGCACGTCGCCAGCCGGGCTCGGCGTTCAAGCCGTTCGTCTATATGGCCGCGCTCGAAGCCGGTCGCACGCCCGACAGCATCCGCAACGATGCGCCGATCAAGATCGGCAATTGGACACCCGACAATTACGGCGGCAAGTATTTCGGCAAGGTGACGCTGGCCACCGCGCTGGCCAAGTCTCTGAACTCGGTGGCCGCGCAGCTGACCATGGAGGTCGGGCCGAACGCGGTAGTCGAGGCGGCCCACCGCATGGGCATCCAGTCCGACCTGATAGCCAACACCTCGATCGCGCTCGGCACTTCGGAAGTGACGCCGCTGGAGCTGACCTCGGCCTATGTCCCATTCGCCAATGGCGGCTACAAGCCCGACATCCACTTCATCCGGCGCGTGACGACCACCGAGGGCAAAGTGCTTTACGACAGCGGCGGCGGCAGCGCGCCGCGCGTCGTCAAGCCTGAGATCGTGGGCATGATGAACTCGATGATGACGGGCACGGTTGAGATCGGCACTGCCCGGAAAGCGGCTTTCGCCTGGCCATCGGCCGGCAAGACCGGCACCAGTCAGAATTCGCGCGACGCCTGGTTCGTCGGCTACACCGCCAACCTCACCACCGGTGTGTGGTTCGGCAATGATGATGGCAGCCCGATGAAGAAGGTCACCGGCGGCGCACTGCCGGCGCAGGCCTGGCACGAGTTCATGGTTGCGGCCCACGAGGGTGTGCCGGTGCGGCCGCTGCCCGGCACCTGGAAATCGACGCCGGCCGACACAATCGTCCCCGACGAGATCCCCTCGGCGAACAACACGGCGCCGGTTCCGTCAACGTCGGTCGGCCAGCAGGCTCCGGCGCGGCCAGCAGCGCCGGTTGCCCAAGCGCCGTCCCGCGCGGCCCGTCCCGCCCAAACCGTCGATGCCGATGGCCTTTCCATGCCAGAGGATGACGGCGCCACCGCATCGATCAAGCACCCGGTGCCGCCAGGTGACGTCGGCGGTCCGCGCAAAAAGCGGCAGACCTCGATCCTCGACCTCCTTGGCGGCTGATCCGATCCGCTAATTCCGTGGTTTGGCGTTGCCCAATTTCTTGCTGTCAAAGGTCAGTTTGTCGCTGTGAATCTTGCCATCGCGGACGGTAAGGTGCTTGGCGCAGGAAAGCGCGCCGGACGACTTTGTCATCAAGTCATACATCAGCAGCGCCTGGTGATCGTCGCCGAAAGCAGCGATCATGCGCACACCGGTCACATCCTGTGAAAGTTTGGTCAGGCCCTTCAGGTAGGGGGCCTTGCCGGTCGATTGCTGCATCGGCCCATCAAAAACGACGTCGTCGGCGACATAGGATGCTGCCTTTTCGAGGTCGTGGCCTGTCCACGCCTTGGTGAAGGCCGTGGCGATGTCGAGGGGTGCTGTCTGTGTCATGGCTCTGTCCGATTGATTTGATGTGAAACCCCGCACCCTTGTCCTGCACTCCCGAACCAACGGCGAGTTGGCTTCCCGGTTCCTCCTTTGACGTGAATGGTGACATTTCGGCCTCTCGCCACCTCGGCGGCGTTCGGCTACATCTGCCGGCCGGAGACCTTGAAATGACTGAACTCGACACCAGAAAGACCATCGTGCTGACCGGCGCCAGCCGCGGCATCGGCCACGCCACCGTCAAGCGTTTTTCGCGCGAGGGCTGGCGCGTCATCACCTGCTCCAGGCAGGCTTTCGCCGAGGATTGCCCGTGGCCGGCCGGGCCGGAAGACCACATCAAGGTCGATCTCGCCGATCAGGAGGATGTCGGCATCGCCGTCTCCGAAATCCGCCACCGGCTGGAAGCGCATGGCGGCCAGTTGCATGCACTGGTCAACAATGCCGGCATTTCGCCGAAGCTCAAGGACGGCAACAGCCGCATGGATTCAATCGACACGCCGATGCATGTCTGGCGCGACGTGTTCCAGGTCAATTTCTTCGCGCCGATCATGCTGGCGCGCGGCCTGTTCAAGGAACTGGCGGCGGCCAAGGGCTCGATCGTCAACGTAACCTCGATCGCCGGAACCCGCGTGCATCCCTTCGCCGGCACGGCCTACGCCACATCGAAAGCGGCACTCGGCTCGCTGACGCGCGAGATGGCACATGATTTCGGCCCGCACGGCATCCGCGTCAATGCCATTGCGCCCGGCGAGATCGACACCGCGATCCTGTCGCCGGGCACTGACAAGATCGTCGAGACCATTCCTCTCAGGCGCCTTGGCACCACGGCGGAAGTCGCCGACATCATCTTCTTCCTGTGTTCGCAGCAGGCGTCCTACGTGACCGGCTCGGAAATCCACATCAATGGCGGTCAGCACGTGTGACAAAAGAGGGTGCTCATCCGGTTATTGTGAGAACGGCTTTGCCGCTGAAGCTGCGCTGTCGCAGTGCGTTCAGCGCTTGGGCGATGTCTGTCCACGGCACGGTCAAGGCCACGCGCGTTTCGAGCCGGCCGGCTGCGACCAGAGCGAGCAGCGAGGCGATGTCCTCGCCAATGCCTGGACCAGACGTGTAGTACGCGAAAGTCTGAAGCCTCGCCCCTTCGTGATTCGGAACGAACTGGCGAAATCCAATGGGCGTCAGTTCGCCGCTGCTCGAACCGAACATGACGATGGTCCCGCCAGGGGCGACGCGCTCGATCGCGTGAGCGAGGCTTTTGCCGCCCACCGACTCCGTGATCAGCGAGAACGGTCCCTCGGCCAGATCGATCGCTTCGACAACCTGCTCGGCTCCAAGGCCGCGGAGATCCTCGGCGTGCCGGGCGGCGGCGACAGCGGTCACGAATCCGCCCTGATGGCGGGCGAGCTGGATCTGGAAACGACCGACCGCACCGCTTGCGCCGGTGATCAAGACCTGCTGGCCGGCGAGGTCCCCGCCATGGCGTAGAGTCCTCAGCGCCGTCGTACCGGCGACCGGAAGCGTAGCTGCGGAAACGAAGCTGACGTCATCCGGCAGGACGGCGAGACGGTCGGTTGGGACTGCGATGCGTTCGGTCCAACCAGCCTCGTCGACCAACGCGACAACCCGGGCGCCGACGGTTGGCCCGGAACCATCGGCTGCTCTTCGTTCGACAATCCCCGCAATGTCCTGGCCGGGTATCCAACCCTTGGGGCGTATGGCAAGCAGGCGCAGTTCGCCGCGATTCAACGAAGTCGCGTGGACCGAGACAAGTGCTTCATTCGAGGCCGGTTGAGGCTCGGCGACGTCGGCGAGCCTCAACCCGGTCGCGTTTTCTGGAGAGATGACCAGGGCAAGCATGGGCGTACCTTGTTGCTGGCTTGTCGGTGCCAGCTTGCGTTGGAAAGCACTGCAAGCTGAGTACCCACGTAGGTAGCGGGCCATACCGCCGGGGGCGCGCAGCGTCACGAGATCAACCCTGCGCGAACCGAAGCCTATCGACTTTCGCGGTTAAAGAATTTAGCTATCGTGGCGTTTCATCGCTAATAACAGTCAATCATGAGACAGCCCCTCAGCTACCCCTGGCTCGATCTCGATGTGGATGACCCAGCCGCGCTGGCGATTGCCGTGCGCGTCGACATCCCCGACACCCGAGCGGAAGTCCCCGCCCATCGGCACCGCAAAGGCCAGCTCGTCTTCGCGCTCGGCGGCGGCGTCACATGCCGCGTTCCAAGCGGTCTATGGATGGTGCCGCCGCATTGCGGGGTGTGGATCCCCGGCGGCATGGAGCACAGCAATGTCGCAACCGCCAACGCCCGGATTTTTTTCGTCTACATAGAGCCGGGCGCCGCCGACCTGCCGGAGCGGTGCTGCACACTTTCGATCTCGCCACTGCTGCGCGAATTGATCATCGAGCTTTCCGATCGGCTGCAGGACGACGAGGCGAGGGGCGAGCTCTTGACCAAGATACTGCTCACCGAGTTGCCACGCATGCCTGTCCAGCAATTGCACCTGCCGATCTCATCCGAGCCGCGCTTGAACAGGATCGCCGAAGCGTTGGCGCAGGACCCCGCCGACCGCAGCACACTGGCGGAATGGGCCAATCGCGTCGCGCTCAGCGAAAGCAGCCTCGCCCGCCTTGTGACAAAGGAGACAGGGCTGAGTTTCGGGCGCTGGCGCCAGCAATTGCACTTGATCGTTGCAATTCGGGAACTGGCTTCCGGCAAGAGTGTCCAGCAGGTCTCGGGCGATCTCGGCTATGGTTCCGTTACGGCCTTCATCACCATGTTCAAGAAGGCGCTTGGGAAGCCGCCGGCCAAATACCTCAGTGGTATCGCGCAAAATGGCGGCTCTGCATTCGTGGCGTGATGCTCGCTTGAAAGGGTGGTCGAGCCGATCACGGTGCCAGCGTGCGAGAGTGCAGCCTGGGCTTTGGAACTCAGGCCACCGATGGCTCGGCGGTTTCGCGCCTCAACTCCGGTTTGGGACCGAGAACTTCTTCCACAATCCCGCGCGCAATCTCGCGTTCACCCATGATCACCGTATCGGCGCCTAAACCCTTGAGATGTTCGACCTCGGCGTCGGAATGGGCACGAGCGATGACGTTGATGCCAGGGTTGGCGGTGCGGGCTCGGAGCACGATCTGGCCGGCTTCGAAGGCATTGGGGATGGCAAGGATCAGCCGGCTGGCGCCTTCGGGATTGGCGGCGGCGAACACTTCGGCATTGGCCGCATTGCCGGCGACGGTCTCGATGCTGTCCGCTTTCAATTTCGCCAGCGTCTTGTCGGCGTCCTCGATGACCAGGAAGGGCATTGCCGCGTCTTTCAGCGCCGAGCCGACCAGGCCACCGACACGGCCGTAGCCGATCAGGATGGCATGGCCGGTGAGTGCCGTCTTTGGAGGCGGGCCGTCCTCCTTTTTCGTCGTTGCCGCGACAGAGGCTACCTGGCCCGGCTCCGTCGCCGGACCAACCGGTTTTGCCTCAACCGGTGCCGTCCTGGCGGCGCGCCGTTCCAGCCACGGCTTCATCCAGTCGATGGCCAGGAACATCAGCGGATTGAGGACAATCGACAGGATCGCACCGGCCAGAATGAGGTCGCGGCCCTGTTCCGGCAGCAGCTTCAGCCCGACGCCGAGTTCAGCCAGGATGAAGGAGAACTCGCCGATCTGGGCAAGGCTTGCCGAAATTATCAGCGCCGTGGCGATGGGATAGCCGAAGGCAACGACGATGGCGAACGCGGCCAGTGATTTGCCGATGACGATGATGGCGAGCGTCGCCAGGATCGGCCAGCCATTGCTGATCAGGCTGAACGGGTCGAACAGCATGCCGACCGAGACGAAGAACAGCACGGAGAACGCATCGCGCAGCGGCAGCGATTCTTCCGCCGCGCGGTGGCTGAGCTCGGACTCGCTCATGATCATGCCGGCGAAGAAGGCGCCCAGCGCCAGCGAGACACCGAATAGTTTTGCCGCACCGAAGGCGACGCCGAGCGCGATGGCGAGCACCGCCAGCCGGAACAGTTCGCGCGAGCCGGTATGGGCGACATAGTGCAGGATCCAGGGAATGACCCGGCGGCCGACCACCAGCATGACGATCACAAAAGCGGCGACCTTGGCCAGCGTGATGCCGACGACGCCCCAGATGCCGTAGCTGGCCGGCAGCGACAGCAGGCCGCTGGCATGGGCGTCAGCCTGCTCCTGACCGCCGAGCACGCCGGCGAGCGCCGGCAGCAGCACCAGCGCCAGCACCATGGCCAGATCCTCGACGATCAGCCAGCCGACGGCGATGCGGCCGCGCTCGGTCTCGATCATCCGCCGTTCCTGCAGGGCACGCAGCAGCACCACGGTCGAGGCCACCGACAGCGCCAGGCCGAACACCAGCCCCGCGCCCATCGACCAGCCAAGCATCCAGGCAAGACCGGCGCCAAGTGCGGTGGCAAAGCCGATCTGGACGATGGCGCCCGGCACGGCGATGGCACGCACCGACAGCAGATCCTTGAGCGAGAAGTGCAGCCCGACGCCGAACATCAGGAGGATGACGCCGATTTCGGCCAGTTCGTTGGCAAGGCCGGCATCGGCGACGAAGCCAGGCGTGTTCGGCCCGACCAGCACGCCGGCTACGAGATAGCCGACCAGCGGCGGAATGCGGAAGCGGTTGGCGAGAGCCCCGAAGACGAAAGCCAGCCCCAGACCGGCGACGATGGTGGCGATAAGGGGCGTGTCATGCGGCATTGTCTATGGAGCGCCTTTCAAAAACAGCGATGTTGGATGAGCGCCGCCCAAAGCCGCCGCCTGTTTGCAATATGGTGGATGGTATGTTGGCGATGCAACCCGCAAAGCCATGAAATCGACGGCGCTGCCGCAAATATTTGACCGGCAGCTGAGAAAGCTGCCGGTCAAATCGGAATTTGTGCGGTGCTATTCGTCTCGATCGGTCAGGGCCGATCGACAATGATCAGGCTGCCTGCAGCAAGGCCTCGATTTCCGGTATGGCATGGTTGGTCAATGTCTTGGGAATTTCGGCGGTCACCTTGTCCCCGACCTCCTTGTGCAGCTTTTTGCGCATTGTCCCAAGCACCACCGGCGGTGCGACCAGCACGATCTCGCTGAATTCGCCGTCATGCGCGAGCTTGTAGAGCCGGGCGGCGATTTCATCGGCGAAACGCTCCTTGCCGATGCGGTGCCAATCCGTATCCTCGACTGCGCTGCGGTGTACGGAGGGACCATCATTGTATCGGCCCGGGCTGTCACTGCCTTGCTCGCGGGTGGGCGGGTTGTCCTGCTGCATTTCCTGCACCACCTCGAGATTCGGATATTTGTTGTCGCCGGCGTTTCGGAGGAAAAGCGCCTTCTCGCCATCGGCCACCATGACCCAGATACCGTGCTTGAGTATGATTGTGTTCATGTGACAGGCTCCTTTTCAGCCGCGTGGTGGCCTTTCGTGGCGTTCCGCAGCCGGGGTTTCGATCCGATATGACAGGCCTTTTGAGAACGCGCCCCGAGCCACTAATGTTCCAGTCGGCAGCCGCGTCGGCGTTGGACATTCTGGCTATCCAGAGTTCGCGGCTTTAATCTACTAATTTGGTAGAATTTAGAAAAAACGGTTTTGCGGCTTTTCTCCCCGGGCGCTAAAAGACCCGGAAAACAAGGCCTGCGACAGCAGCTTGAATCCGCTCCATCTGTAAACGAGAAATATTTTTCTCTTGGCCGGGATGCTTTCAGAAAAGCAATTGCATCCCGATAAGGGATGCGCGAGTGCGTTCCTTCTGGTTTCTCGCGCCCGCGCGTAGAACTGCAAGCTCATTCAGGATTCCGCTCGCGTCCATGTCGCACACTGCTCCCAAGCTCAATGCCTTCCCCGTGTTCATGCGGGTCGAGGGCGAAGCTGTGGCCATCGTTGGCGGCGGCGAAGAGGCGCTGGCCAAGGCGCGGCTGATCGGACAGTCGAGTGCGGTCCTGCGGATTATCGCGGAACACGCCGAGCCTGACCTGCTCGCCTTCGTCGCCCAGGCCGGCGCGAGCCATTTTGCCGCCGCTTACGACGCATCGCAGCTCGAAGGCGCGATCATGGTGTTTGCCGCCAGCGGCGACGAGGAACTCGACCGCCGGGTGGCTGCGGATGCGCGCCGCCTAAGCATTCCGGTCAATGCCGTCGATCGGCCTGAGCTTTGCGATTTCTTCACCCCGGCGCTGGTCAACCGCGCGCCAGTCGCCATCGCCATCGGCACCGAAGGCGCCGGGCCGGTGCTTGCGCAAATGCTGCGCGGCCGCATCGACCGTATGCTGTCGCCGTCGCTCGGGCCGCTGGCAACGCTTGCCGCTTCGTTTCGCGGGGCTGCCGAGAAGCTGCTGCCGAGAGGCAATGCCCGGCGCCGCTTCTGGAATGATTTCTTCACTGGTGCTCCTGCACGCGCGGCTGAAATCGGTCAGCTTTCGCAGGCGCATGATGCTGCCGTCGATATTCTGCTGTCGAACACGCCCGCTTGCGGTCACATCGCGCTGGTTGGCGCCGGTCCGGGCGCCGAGGATCTACTGACCTTGCGGGCCCATCGTCTGCTGATGGAAGCCGATGTCATCGTCCATGACGCGCTGGTGCCGGAGGCGGTCGTTGCCATGGGTCGCCGCGATGCCGAGCGCCTGCCGGTCGGAAAGCGTAAGGGCTGCCACACCAAGAGCCAGGCTGAGATCAATGCGCTGCTGGTCGAGCTTGGCCGTGAAGGCAAGCGTGTCGTGCGGCTGAAGTCAGGCGATCCGCTGGTGTTCGGCCGGGCGGGCGAAGAGATGGCGGCACTTCGCGATGCCGGCATCGCCTATGAGGTGGTTCCGGGTGTCACCGCGGCCTTTGCTGCCGCCGCCGATTTCGAACTGCCGCTGACCTTGCGCGGTGTCTCCTCGTCGATGGTGTTCACCACCGGCCACGACCTCAAGGGCAATTCGCTGCCCGACTGGGCCAAGCTCGCCATTTCCGGCGCCACCGTCGCCGTTTATATGGGCCGCTCGGTGGCCGCCGAGGTTGCCGGACGGCTGATCGAGGCCGGTCTGTCGCCAGATACGGCGGTGGCCGTGGTCGAGAATGCCAGCCTCGCCAACCGGCGTCGCTTCCACGGCACGCTTGCCGACCTGCCGTCGCTGGAAACGCGCGCCGATCTTTCCGGCCCGGTCATGACCATCATCGGCGATGCGGTCGCCGGCGCCAACTTTGAACGGTCCGAGCCGCTGGCGGCACACAGGCATGAAGGCGCGTCCAGTTCGGTCGCCGAAGGAGTTCAGCAATGAAGATACTGACCGCCAACCGCCTCACCGACGGTATTGCCGTCTGGTACGCCGATGGCGGCTGGGCCGAGACGGTGGACCATGCCGACCTCGCCCATGACAAGGCAGCCGAGGACAGGCTCGAGGCGATCGGCGCCAAGGCCTATGCCGCCAACGAAGTGGTCGACGTCAATTTGATCGACGCTGAAGTCGTCAACGGCGTCGTCCAACCGGTGCGGCTGCGCGAGAAGATCCGCGCCGCCGGCCCGACAATCCGCAACGATCTCGGCAAGCAGGCTGCGCGGGCAGCATAACCAAGACACCAGGCATGGGCGGACGCGCCCTGAAAGACCAAGCATGTACCGTTACGATGAGTTCGACCACGATTTTGTCCAGGCCCGCGTCGCGGAGTTCAGCGACCAGGTGCAGCGTCGTCTTGCCGGCGAGATCACCGAGGACCAGTTCCGGCCATTGAGGCTGATGAACGGCGTCTATCTCCAACTGCACGCCTACATGCTGCGCATCGCGGTGCCTTACGGCACGCTGAACGGCAAGCAGTTGCGCATGCTTGGCCACATCGCCCGCAAATACGATAAGGGCTATGGCCATTTCACCACGCGCCAGAACATCCAGTTCAACTGGCCGGCGCTGTCGGACATTCCGGCGATCCTGGCGGATCTCGCGAGCGTTGAGATGCATGCCATCCAGACCAGCGGCAATTGCATCCGCAACGTCACCGCAGACCACTTCGCTGGCGCTGCCGCCGACGAAGTCGCCGATCCGCGTCCCTACGCGGAAATCCTGCGCCAGTGGTCGTCGGTGCATCCGGAATTCTCGTTCCTGCCGCGCAAATTCAAGATCGCGGTGACGGGTGCCGAGCGCGACCGCGCCGCCATTCAGACCCACGACATCGGCCTGCACCTGAAGAAGAACGCCGCCGGCGAACTCGGTTTTGCCGTCTATATCGGCGGCGGCCAGGGTCGCACGCCAATGGTTGCCCGGAAAATCCGCGACTTCCTGCCGGAAGCCGATCTTTTGTCTTACTGCACGGCGATCCTGCGCGTTTACAACCTCTATGGCCGCCGCGACAACAAATACAAGGCGCGCATCAAGATCCTCGTCCATGAGACCGGCGTCAAGGAGATCACCCGCCAGGTCGAGGCCGAGTGGCAGGAGTTGAAGGACGCCGAGTTGAAGCTGCCGGAAGCCGACATCCGCGCCATCGAGGCCTATTTCGCGCCACCGGTGCTCGCTGGGCGGCCGGAAGGCGACCAGGCGGTCAAGCTGGCGCGGCTCGATTCCAAGGGGTTCTCGGAGTGGCTCGACCAGAACGTCGTGACGCACCGCCATCCCGACTATGCGGCGGTGACGATCTCGCTGAAGGGCATCGGCGAGGTGCCCGGCGACGCTTCGGACAGCCAGATGGAAGCGATCGCCGACATCGCCGAGAAGTATGGCTTTGACGAGCTGCGTGTCAGCCATGAGCAGAACCTGATCCTGCCGCATGTGGCCCGCGCCGACCTCAAGGCGGTCTATGATGCGCTGGTCGGCATCGGCCTGGCGACGGCCAATTCCAACCTGATATCGGACATCATCGCTTGCCCGGGTCTCGATTATTGCGCGCTGGCCACGGCGCGCTCGATCCCGATCGCGCAGGAAATCTCGCAACGCTTCGCCTCGCTGGAGCGGCAGCGCGAGATCGGCGAACTGAAGCTGAAGATCTCCGGCTGCATCAACGCCTGCGGTCATCACCATGTCGGCCACATCGGCATCCTCGGCGTCGAGAAGAAGGGCTCCGAACTCTATCAGGTGACGCTGGGCGGCTCGGCAGACGAGAACACCTCGGTCGGCGAGATCATCGGCCGCGGCTTCTCGTCGGAAGAGATCACCGACGCCATCGAACAGATCGTCGAGACCTATCTCGGCCTTCGGCTCGACCCACAAGAGAGATTCATCGACGCCTACCGCCGAGTCGGTCCCGCGCCGTTCAAGGAGGCGCTCTATGCTGGCGAAGCCAAGGCCGCTTGACCGTATTGGAGACGTCGATGACGGCATCGCCGCCAAAGCGGCGGGGCTCGATGCGCTCTACGGTCATCTGAAGCCGCTCGAGATCATCGAACGCTCGGCCCGCGAACTGTTCCTCGACGAGATCGCCGCGGTGTCGTCGTTCGGCGCGGATTCGGCTGTGCTGCTGCACATGATCGCCAAGATCGACCGGACACTGCCGGTCATCTTCCTCGACACCGGCAAGCATTTCGAGGAGACGCTCGGCTATCGCGACGCGCTCGCCGCCGATTTCGGGCTGACCAACATAAGGGTGATCAAACCCGAGGAAGCAGCACTCGAACGGATCGATCCGACGGGCAATCTGCATCAGAGCAACACCGACGCCTGCTGCGACGTGCGCAAGGTGGAGCCGCTGGCGCGCGGTGTCGCGCCATTTCGTGCCTGGCTCACCGGCCGCAAGCGTTTTCAGGCCGCGACGCGGGCGGCGCTGCCGGTGTTCGAGGCGGTCGGTCCGCGCATCCGCATCAATCCGCTGGCGCATTGGACGACATCGGACCAGGCCGACTACATGCGCGCGCATGCGCTGCGCGAAAATCCACTGGTCGCCTATGGCTATCTGTCGATCGGCTGCTTCCCGTGCACGCAGCCGGTGCAGCCGGGCGAGGACGCGCGCAGCGGCCGCTGGGCCGGTCATGCCAAGACCGAGTGCGGCATTCACCTGTCGGGGCTGGAGAAGTCGCTGACCGACGCATCACTATAGGGTATGCTGAAATTCAGCCGGCCTGCGAACGGCGACCTTCATCCGGAGGCCGCCGGCTTTGCGTGGGATGGACTTTCAGCGGACCTGGATCTTGGGGCTTTAGGAATCTTTATGACTGGACCGACGACACCGGAGACCCGGCTCTGGACCCCTGCGGGTTTTCACGAGGATGAGTGGACGCATGCCGAAAGCGCCGATGCGCTGTCCGGCAACGGCCGCTTCATCCTGCCGTTGCAAGTCTTCCTCGATCTGGATCCGGAGGTGCGCCGCTCGGCCAAGGAACGGCTCGGCGTCGTGCTGCAGCCGGGTGATCAGCTCGAGAAGATTGCCGACCTGCTCGACCAGCTGTCGCTGGTGGCATTGGCCTTCCCGGCCTTCAGCGACGGCCGCTCGTTCTCCAAGGGAGAACTGCTGCGCGGCCGCTACCATTTCGAAGGTGCCGTTCGCGCCACGGGCCAGGTGCTGGTGGACCAGCTGCCGCATATGCTGCGGCTGGGCTTCGACGAGTTCGAGATTTCCAATCCGGTGCTGTTGAAGCGCCTGGAGGAGGACCGTACCGGCGGATTGGGGCTCTACTACCAGCCAGCCGCCGTGCCGGAACCAAAAGGCCCGAAATACTCCTGGCGGCGCGTTCGCAGCAGCTGACGTTGCGGTAATTCCGCGCGTCTTTACATCAGTCGTGTTCAGGCCTTTTCTTGATCATCCGGATGGAAATCCGTGGACGATCGGGGAGGGGTCTTCATGCGTTACGACTATGTCATAGCCGGCGGTGGGTCCGCCGGCTGTGCGCTTGCCGCGCGGCTTTCGGAAGATCCATCGAAAACGGTCTGCCTGATCGAAGCTGGCGGCGAGGGCAGGGATATGCTGATCCGCGCTCCTGCTGGCATTATCAGCATGCTTTCCGGCCGGCCCAGAATCAACAACTGGGCCTTCGAGACCGTGCCGCAGCAAGGTCTTGGCGGCCGCAAGGGCTACCAGCCGCGCGGCAAGGCGCTGGGCGGCTCCAGCGCAATCAATGCAATGCTCTATGTCAGGGGCCATCGCAGCGACTATGACGAATGGGCAAATCTAGGCTGCGAGGGCTGGTCGTGGGATGAGGTGCTGCCCTATTTCCGGCGCGCCGAGGGCAATGAGCGCGGCACTGATGCGTTGCATGGCGGGGACGGCCCGCTGAAAGTGTCGAACCAGCGCTCGCCGAGGCCGATCGCCAAGGCCTTCATAGAGGCTTGTGCCGAAAACCAGATTCGCGCCTCGGACGATTTCAACGGACCGGAACAAGAGGGCGCCGGCTATTTCCAGGTGACCCAGTTTGCCGGTGGCGCCCGTAATGGCGAGCGCTGTTCGACTGCCGCCGCCTATCTCCATCCGGTGATGCAGCGGACCAATCTGACCGTGGTCACGCGGGCGCACGCCACAGGCATCGTCCTTGACGGCAAGCGCGCCACCGGCATCCGCTACCGGACACGCAAAGGCGAGACAGTGGCACAGGCGTCGCGCGAGGTGATCCTCTGTGGCGGTGCCTTCGGTTCGCCGCAGCTTCTGTTGTTGTCTGGTATCGGCCCGGCGGCCGAACTTGCCGTGCATGGCATTCCCGTCGTCCACGAATTGCCGGGCGTCGGCAAGAACCTGCAGGATCACCTCGATTTCATCGTCGGCTGGAAATCGAAGGATACCGATATGCTTGGCATGAGCCCGCGCGGCGCGTTGAGTTTCCTCAGGCACATCGCGCAGTGGCGCCGGGATGGAACCGGGCTGATCGCCTCGCCGGCGGCCGAGAGCGGCGCTTTCGTCAAATCCGACCCGGCGCTTGAACGCCCTGACCTGCAGCTGCAATTCGTCATCGGCCTGGTCGAAAACCATGCGCGCACGCTGCACTACGGCTTCGGTTTTTCCTGTCATGTCTGCATATTGCGGCCGCACTCACGTGGCGAGGTTGGGCTGGCCAGCGCCGATCCACTTGCCGCGCCACGCATCGATCCGCGCTTTCTCGGCGACCAGCGCGATGCGGAACTGCTGCTGAAAGGCGTGAGGATCACCCGGCAGGTGCTGGCTTCGCCGGCGCTGACGCGCTACCGGCACAAGGAAATGCACATCGCCGGCGAGCCGAGCGATGCCGATCTGATGACCCATATCCGTACCCGCGCAGACACGGTCTATCACCCGGTCGGCTCCTGTCGGATGGGGGTCGACGAGATGGCGGTGGTCGATCCGCAACTCAAGGTGCGCGGGCTTGAAGCCTTGCGTGTCGTCGACGCCTCGGTGATGCCGACACTGATTGGTGGCAACACCAATGCCCCAACCATCATGATCGCCGAAAAGGCCGCCGACATGATCAGGGCTGCCTGATCGGAGCTCCAGGCCGCGGCGCCCATAGCGCGGCGGTCCTTTTGTTATGACGCAATTGCCCAGGGAAAACGTTACGCGCTTTCCCTGGAAGACCGTTCAAACTTCTCCTGGAATTGCTTAAGCCGCCGCCCGTGCCTCGCGGAACGACACCAGCTTGCGGCGGTTTTCGTCCCACAATGCCAATTTGACGCAGCGCAAGCTTTCGAGCAGCGTGACACGGCCTATGTCGCGCAACTCGGGATAATCCCGCAGCACTTCCTGCAACCGGTAGCACGGCACCTTGGCGGAGAGATGATGGACGTGATGGACACCGATGTTGCCGGTGAGCCAGTTCAGCACCGGCGGTAGATCGTAGTAGGACGATCCGTGCAGGGCAGCGTGCTGGAATTCCCAGTCGGCATCCTTCGCCCATTCCGTTTCCTCGAACTGGTGCTGGACGTAGAACAGCCAGATGCCGGCCGAACCGGCGAGGATGACGATCGGCAGGTGGACCACCAGGAAAGCGCCTGGGCCGACGAACCAGATGAGGATAGCTGCTGCGACCGCGATGCCAAGATTGGTGGTCATCGACGACACCCAAGGGGTCAGGCCGCCGCGCATCATGCCGACGGGAAGCCTTTGCTCGAAGATGAACAGCCAGATCGGACCGAGCCCGAACATCACCAGCGGGTGGCGATAGAGACGGTAGGCGAGGCGGCCTCGCCATGACATCTGCCGGTATTCTGCAACGGTCAGCGTCCGGATGTCGCCCATGCCGCGTTCGTCAAGATTGCCGGCGCTGGCGTGGTGCGTCGCGTGGGCACGCCGCCAGCAATCGTAGGGCGTCAGCGTCAGGATGCCGAGCGCGCGGCCAATCCAGTCGTCGGCGTAGCGATTGGCGAAGAAGGAGCCGTGGCCGCAGTCGTGCTGGATCATGAAGATGCGCACCAGAAACCCGGCCGCGGGAAGGATGAGGACCAGTCCCCACCAATGGCCATAGGCATAGGCCGCCGAGGACAGTCCCCAGAGTATGGCGAATGGAATGAGGGTGATGGCGAGTTCGACGGCGCTGCGCCGCCTGTCGGGCTTCTTGTAGCGGGCGAGAATCTTCAGCCAGGCGCGCTTGCTGTTGGCCACCGCCTCAGGGGAAATCATGTTCATCAGGAAGCATAGGCGCGGTGCTTCGCCGCCGCAAGGCAACATCACGCAAAATTACTGTGCGTAATTGTCGCGTGGCTTGGCGGTCGAGCCAGCCAACCGCCAGCTCAACCTGCTGATGACGTCGACCGCTATTCGCGATCGAGGATAGGACAGCCGCGCTCGGTGCCAAAAGTCACGCGCACGCGGTCGCCACCCTGTCTGCCGCGGACCGTGATCTCCCGGCGGCCGATGGACTCAATTCTTGCGCGGCGGATGCCCATTCGCTCTGCCTTGTCGAGAGCCCGGTCTTCCGTGCAGCCTCGTTGACGCCGGTCGCGCCGATCGTCGCGACGGGGACCTTCGCAATCGTCGTAGGCGGGGTCGCAATCTTCCATGAGCTTCAGCCGCGGGCCATGTTTGCCCAATTGCAGCTGCAGATTGTCTGCTTGTGCCGGAAAGGCCGCCAAAGTTATGGCGCCGAGGCCGACAAGCGCCATCAGCGATGAGGTAATCGAAACCTTGCGCATTACGTCCTCCATTTGAACCAACCCATCTATCCTTAGATGGTTCGGCTCTCCCCGGCTATTGCCGATAGGAGGTTTGCTGCCAAGATCGATTGTTGCGTTACGGCCGGCGCCAGCCGATGTCACCGCGCTCCGCCCCATCGAGGCGGTCGAGCAGTTCTCTGAGCCGGTCGGGGATGTCGGCTTCGGTGCGGAAGGCCGGCAAGGTGCGCAGAAAGCGAGTCACCGCCTCGGCGCCGAACTGGCGCCTGATCTCGATGGCCAGCCCCTCTGCCTTTTCGCCCATGTTGCGGGTCATCATCTTAAAATCCTGTCTCGGCTTCGAAACTCCTGCAGCAAGAGAATGGTTCCCCCATCATGCCTGTGTGGCAAGCAAAGCCGGCGGTTAAGGTAAAATTTGAATTAAAGTCGAAATGTCTTGCCTGTCATTGTCCGGCCTTGGCCGGCGGCTTCCATAGTCGCTTACCCCTTGATTTTTGGCCGCCAAACATCGATATCGGGCACAAAATCCACATCATTCGAGATTGACGGGAAACGGCGATGAGCGACCAGGCAAAAGACGAACGCGCGCCCGATGAAGTCGAGGCGACCGAGCCCACAGCCGAGCGCACCGAAGGCAGCACCGACGGTGACTATGAAGCCCTTGTGCGGCTGCTGAAGGAAAATGAAGAGCTGAAGGACCGCGCGCTGCGCGTGGCGGCCGAGATGGAAAACCTGCGTCGCCGCACGGCACGCGATGTGCACGATGCGCGCACCTACGCGGTCGCGAATTTCGCCCGCGACATGTTGTCGGTGTCGGACAATCTGCGCCGCGCGCTGGATGCGATTCCCGCCGAAGCCAAGGCATCGGGTGACGCCGGCTTCAAGGCGCTGATCGAAGGCGTCGACCTCACCGAGCGCGCCATGCTGTCGGCGCTGGAACGGCATGGGGTCAAGAAGCTCGCGCCTGAAGGCGAGAAGTTCGATCCCAATTTCCACCAGGCGATGTTCGAAGTGCCCAATCCGGATGTCCCGGCCAACACCGTGGTCCAGGTCGTGCAGCCGGGCTATTCGATCGGCGACCGCGTGCTGCGCCCGGCCATGGTGGGCGTCGCCAAGGGCGGGCCAAAGTTCGTCGCCGCTGAAGCACCGGTTGAGCCGGGGCCGGTGAACGAACAGGCTGAGAAAGATGCGTGAGGCAGGGGATAGGCAGTAGGCAGTAGGAAACTAGGGCAGTCGTATCAATCGCGCGGCTTCGTGCTATTCATACTGCCTAATCCCTAATCCCTACTGCCTTGGCCTCATGAACCCTATCGCGCTTCTTGACTATGCCGGTGTCGCCGTCTTCGCGGCGACCGGGGCGCTGGCGGCTTCGCGTAAGCAACTCGACATTATCGGCTTCCTGTTCCTGGCCAGCGTCACCGGGATAGGCGGTGGCACGCTTCGCGACGTTATCCTCAACCTGCCGGTTTTCTGGGTCGCCAACTCCGGCTATGTGCTGGTCTGCGCCGCGGTTGCGGTGCTGGTCTTCTTCAGCGCGCATCGTGTCGAATCGCGCTGGAAATGGCTGCTCTGGCTCGACGCCGTCGGGCTCGCCGCTTTTTCGGTGATGGGCGCGGCCAAGGGGCTTGCGATTACCGGTTCGCCGGTCGTCTCCGTCATCACCGGCGTGCTCACCGCCACTTTCGGCGGCATTCTGCGTGATCTCCTCGCCGGCGAGCCATCGGTGCTGCTCAGGCCCGAAATCTACGTTACGGCGGCCCTTGCGGGTGCCGGCCTTTACACGCTTGGCGAACTTGCCGGACTGCCGCCGCTCGCCTCGGACCTCGCCGGTTTTGCGGCAGCGTTCCTCGTGCGCGGTGGTGCGCTCAAATTCGGCTGGTCGTTTCCGTCCTACAAGAGCCGACCCGGCAGGCGGCCGGAAGATATTCCGTGAAGAGAGGGAATAGGGAATGGGGAATAGGGAATAGGGAATAGGGAATAGGGAATAGGGAATAGGGAATAGGGAATAATCAGTAGTCACAGGAGCAATCGTGGCGTCATCACTACTGCCTACTGCCTACTGCCTACTGCCTACTGCCTACTCAATCTCACGCCGCGAAGCGCTGGGCTTCGCCGCCATAATAGTTGACGTAGCGTGCGCCGATCTCCTTGACCGGCATCACGACGAACACATCGACCGTCGAGAATTCGCGATCGATGACGCAACCATCGCCGATGCGGGCACCGACGCGCAGATAGCCCTTGACCAAAGGCGGCATCGCGGCGATCGCCGCCTTGGCATTGACGGCCTCGATCGGCATCAGATCCATCGAGCAATAGCGCCCGGACACCGCGCGCACGTCCCAGGCCGAGTTCGTCCGGCAGTGGTGGGCTAGGTAGGTGAGCGCCTCGGCATGCGCCGCCGGCACGGTGCCGTGAAAGGACGCGCAGCCGGTCATCACACCGATTTCGTAATGATTGATGTAAGCCCAGATGCCTTGCCACAACGCCTCGATGGTGCGCTTCGAGCGGTATTCCGGCAACACGCAGGAGCGGCCGAGTTCAAGGAAACGCTGACCGGGGTGGCGGGCGATGAGCTTGGTCAGCTCGAATTCACCTTCGGAATAGAAGCCACCGGCCGTGGCCGCGATTTCTTGCCGCAGCAGCCGATATGTGCCGACGATGCGGCGATGTTCGGGACCGGAAAGCGTGGTGTCCAAAACCAGCAGATGGTCGCAGAGCGGATCGAACCGATCGGCGTCCCGGCGGTCATGGGCCTGGAACAGGTCCTTCCTGGCGCCAAGTTCGTCGTAGAACACCCGGTAGCGCACTTCCTGCGCGGCCGCGATCTCGGCCTCGTTGCGAGCGAGCCGCACTTCAAGATTGCCTATACGGCCCAGCGCCGCGCCCTTTATGACGGAATCGACGTTACGTCCGGCAAGCAAGGCGCTGCTGGCGTTCGGCCGAGTGTCACATTCCGGCATAACTGTATGCACGAGTGATTCTCCTTCGAGCCATCCCTCTTGGCACGGGGATACGGTGTAGGTGCAACAGGATTGTGACAGTACCGTGATACGACGTCATGGGCAATACTTCGTCGGCTGGCGAATACGATCAACCGGCTACGTTTAAGTGATCGCCCGTGCCGAATGACGGTGGAAAGCTCAGGCCGCGACGACCTGCCCCTCGACAGCATTGACCAGCGCCTCGGGGTCGAGCGGCTTGGTGACAAAGCCGCTGGCGCCATGGGCCAACACCGCATGACGGGTCTTTTCCTGGCTGTCGGCCGACAGCACCATGATCGGCACCGGCCGCACTGCACTTTCTTCCTCATGGCGGCGGATGGCGGCAATCGCGTCCAGCCCGTCCATGACCGGCATGTGCAGATCCATCAAGACCACGTCGAAGCGGTCCTTGTGCGCGGCGCCGGTGACAGCCTCGACGGCGGCCTTGCCGTTGCCGACCACCTTGACGCGATGCCCGGCCTTCAGCAGCGTGGCGCGGGCCAGCATGGCGTTGATGTCATTGTCCTCGGCGATCAGCACCGACAGGCCGCGCTGGCGGTTGCCGACGGCGCGCAGCGTCGGCGCGCCGCGCCTTTCCGGCTGCGGCGGGCCGAGGCTCGAAGCATGGCTGCTCAACAGCACACGCAGAAGTGTTCCGCCACGCACCGGTCTGGCCAGGAAGGTTGCGTAGCCGCTGGCTCGGAACTCGCCAAGCATGCCGCGATCGGTCGGCGCGATCAGCGTGATCGCCTCACAGTCGGAGAAACCGCTTTGGCGCAGGCGCTTGAGCAGCCTTCCGTCGCCTTCTTCCATCGCTGCATCGACCAGGATCGCATCGCAGCCGGCGGCGAAAGGCGCGGCCTGTGCGGCAGTGGTGGCGATGTCGACCGCGCCGCCATTGGCGCGGATGGTGCGGGCGATGGCGTCGGCCTCGACGGCGTTCTTCGACAGGATCACCGCGCGTCTGCCCGAGAGAGCATTCTGGTGGCCCTGCGGCGCTTCGGTGGCCGCTATCGCAGGGATTTCGAAGACGAACTCGGATCCCTGGCCGAGCCGGCTGGATACCGAGATCGTGCCGCCCATGGCGGCCACCAGGCGTCTGGAGATGGCAAGGCCGAGGCCGGCCCCGCCATGTGTGCGTGTCGACGTGCCGTCGGCCTGCTCGAACTCCTCGAAAATGCGCTCCAGGTCGGCATCACGCAGGCCCGGACCGGTATCGGCGATGGTGAAGCATATGCGGTCGCTGGTTTCGGTGCGTGCGCGTGCTATGCTCACCAGCACGCCGCCGCTGTCGGTGAACTTGATGGCGTTGCCGATGAGGTTGAGAAGCACCTGCCTCACCTTGCCCGGATCGGCGGTGATCAATTGCGGCACGTCGGGTTCGACATGGCAACCCAGCCCGATATCCTTGGCGAAAGCCCGCGCTGCCAGCAATTCGATGATGTTGTCGGCGATCTCGCGCACCGACATCGGCTGCGGCTCAGGGTCGAAACGCCCGGCTTCGATCTTGGAATAGTCGAGAAGATCCTCGATCAGGGCAAGCAATGCGCTGGCCGAGGTCGAGACCGCGCCGACATAGGTTTGCTGCTCCGGCGACAGGCTGGTGTCGGCGAGCAACCTGGCCATCCCCATGATGCCGTTCATCGGGGTGCGGATTTCATGGCTGACGGTGGCGAGGAAGCGCGATTTGGCCTGGCTGGCATATTCGGCCCGTTCGCGTGCGGTGATCAGCGAGGATTCGGCGCGTTTGCGGGCGGTGATGTCGCGGGCGATGGCGCGGTGCGAAACCGCGCCGCTGTCCTTGTCGCGCACCGACAGTTCGATCCAGGAGAACCAGCGCTGCCCGCTCGGCGTGCTGATAGAGACATCGGTGGAACTCAGGCACTCATGGTCGGAAAAGGCGGCATCGGGAACCATGCCGACCTCGATGCCCAGTTCTGCCAGGGTCTTGCCGGCAAGGTCGCGCTGGTCGATCTCGACGAGATCGGCGAAGACCTTGTTGGCATAGACGATGTAGCCATCGCGGTCGCGATGGATGACGAGATCGCCAAGCGCGTCGATCAGGCCGCGAAAGCGCTCATCGCTCTCCTGCATCTCCCACATGCGGTCGGCCAGCGTCTCGATCTCGGCGCGGCTGCGGGCAGTGGTTTCGTCAAGAAGGGCAGAGGTGCGATGTTCGCTCCGCCTGGCGCGCAGATGCAGGGCAAGACCGGCAAGACCGGTTGCCAGCAATGCGACGCTAATGAAGATTGGTGCCCCGGTCAGATGCGCCAGCCCGGCCACCACCACGATGGCGACGAATGTCAGAAAGGGCAGGCTTTCGCGCCTGGAGAATTCCGGCTCGGGCACCAGCGGCGGGAGCACCGCATCGACGTCGTCGCCAGTGTCCGCCTGTTGGCTGCCGGATTCCGCGATCATGCGAAATCCTTGCCAGACAGAGATTATGGAAAATTGCGGCGGATCGTTCGAATTTTAGCGGATGAGCGCTTTTTGCCGAGGCGCGGCGGGTTTGCCGCAGATCTGGCGATTCCATCCCTTCCGGCAGTTGGGCGGAGTCACATATCCACGACGACGCGGCCGCGGATCTTGCCGTCGACGATGTCGCGCGCGGCATCGACGATGCCGTCGAACCCGATGGTGCTGGACAGGCTGGCGAGCTTCTGAAGATCGAGGTCGGTGCCGATGCGGCGCCATGCCTCGAGGCGGACTGCTTTCGGCGCCATCACTGAATCGATGCCGAGCAATGAGACGCCGCGCAGGATGAAGGGCGCGACGCTGGTCGGCAGGTCCATGCCGCCGGCCAGGCCGCAGGCGGCGACCGCGCCGCCATAGGAGGTCATCGAGAGCACATTGGCCAGCGTGTGGCTGCCAACTGCGTCGATGCCGCCGGCCCAGCGCTCCTTGGCCAGCGGCTTGGCCGGCTGGGCAAGCTCGTCGCGCGATATCACTTCGGCGGCGCCAAGGTCGATCAGATAGGGGCTTTCGGCATTGCGGCCGGTGGAAGCAATGACATGGTAGCCGAGGCTGGACAGGATCGAGACCGCGACCGAGCCGACACCGCCGGCCGCCCCCGTCACCACCACCGGGCCGCGATCGGGCAGGATGCCGTGCCGCTCCAGGGCCATGACGCAGAGCATGGCGGTATAGCCTGCGGTGCCGACGGCCATCGCGTCATGCGGGCTGATGCCCTGCGGCAGCGGCACCAGCCAGTCGCCTTTGACACGGGCGCGGCCAGCATAGGCGCCGAAATGGGTTTCGCCGACGCCCCAGCCGTTCAGGATGGCTTTGTCACCGGCGCGCCAGTCGGGATGGGAAGACGAGATGACGGTGCCGGCGAAATCGATGCCCGGCACCAGCGGCCAGCGGCGGATCACCGGCGCCTTGCCTGTGATCGCCAAACCATCCTTGTAGTTCACCGTCGTTGCCTCGACCGCGATGGTGACATCGCCTTCCATCAGGTCGGCGTCGGTGAGATCGGTCACGGTTACCGACTGCTTTTTCTCGGCGTCACGCGAAACGAGGATGGCTTTGAAGGTTTCGGACATGTCTTTCTCCGCGATCGTGTTTGGCGACATGAACTGTGCGGCGATGGCGGCACGGGGTCAATCCTTCGAAGACTTGGCCTTCGAAGACTTGGCCTTGGAAGGCATGGCTTTGGAAGGCTTGGCGTTGGACGGCCCGGGCTCGCGCCGCCAGCCGAACAGCTCGTCGAAGACGACCAGTGCCGCGCCCACCGAGATGAAGGCGTCGGCAAGGTTGAAGACGGCGAACGACCAGACCGTCGTGTGGAACAGGATGTAGTCGATGACGTGGCCGTAGACGGCGCGGTCGATCAGGTTGCCGAGCGCGCCGCCGACGATCAGCGCAAAGCCGGTGCGGGCAAGGATCTGGGACGGCGCGATCCGCGTCGCCAGGAACAGCACGAAGGCAACGACGGCGAGCGAAATGACGATCAGCCCGGTGTCGCCGAAGGATGAGAACATCGAGAAGGCGATGCCGGTATTGTAGGTGCGAAACAGCGCCAGGAAGGGCAACAGATCAACCTTTTCCTGAAAAGGCAGACCGGCCTCGACCAGGTACTTTATCCACTGGTCGAGCGCGATGGCCGCGACGACGAGCAGTGCGTAGGGAGTCCATGATCTCACGGGCAGGCAACCTTCATTGCTGGTCCAGGATTGGCTCGAGCTTCAGCGCGCCGCGCCGGATCTCGAACAGCATGATGCCGGTGGCGACGGCCAGATTGAGCGAATCGGCACGGCCCGCTTGCGGAATCCTGAGCAGCCTGTCGCAGCTCGCAGCCAGGCTTTCGGGCAGCCCCTGCTGCTCGTTGCCCATCATCAGCAGCACGGGCCCGCGGGAAAAATCGACCGAGCGGTAGTCGACGGCGCCTTTCAGGTGGGTTCCGGCGACGAGGCCTGAGAAGCCGCCTCGCCAGGCAAGGAAAGCCTCGGTCGTCGCCTTGGCTACCGGCACGGCAAAGATCGAACCCATGGTGGCGCGCACCGTTTCCACGGAGAATGGATCAGTGGTATCGCCGACCAGGATGACGCCTTTGGCGCCGACGGCATCGACGGTGCGGATGACGGTGCCGAGATTGCCGGGATCGCGTACCCGATCGAGCGCCACCCAGACGTCGCCATTGTCGGCGCGCACATCCTTCAAGGCGAGGAATTTCTGCGAAAAGACGCCCACCACCATTTGCGGATTGTCGCGGCGGGTGATGGCGACCAGCACCTTTTCCGACACTTCTAGCACCATGCCGCCTGCGGCAACCGTGCGTGCGGCCACCTTCTCCACCGCCGCATTGCCGCGCCCTGCCTTGGCGAAAACTAACGTCCTGATCTGCCAGCCGAGATCGAGCGCATCGATAACCAGCTTCAGCCCCTCGGCCATGAAGGCGTTCTGCTGGTCGCGGAACTTCTTCTGAGCGAGCGCCTTGATGTCCTTGACCAGCGGATTGGCGAGGCTGGTGACCTCCTTCACCTGGCCAGGTGCGCCTGCATGCCGCTCGTTCATTCAGCCACCCAACGCGAAAACAATGAGGTCGAGAGCGCCCGGCCGGCGGACTTTTCACGGATGATCAGCTCACCCGATTCAATCTTGCCGCCCATGCCGGCAAACGTATCGCGCATCAAGGCGTGGATGGCGAAGAAGGAGGCGCGGATCGAATAAGCGGTTAGCACCACGGCGAGCGGCTTCGGCGTCAGGATCGCGCGGCAAAGGTCGGTCAAATCAGGCAGGTCCTCGAACAATTGCCAGACCTCGCCCTTGGGGCCGCGGCCATAGGCCGGCGGGTCGAACAAGATGATGTCGTAGCGGCTGCCGCGACGCTCCTCGCGCTCGGCGAATTTGACCGCGTCGTCGACGATCCAGCGGATCGGCTTGCTGCCGAGGCCGGCCATCTCCTGGTTTTCACGGGCCCAGCCAATTGCCTTCTTCGAGGCATCGACATGGGTGACCTCGGCGCCGGCGCGAGCCGCCACCAATGAGGCGAGACCGGTATAGCCGAACAGGTTCAGCACCTTGACCGGCCGCTTCGCCGCCGCGATCAGCCCGGCCATGTGATCCCAATGGGAGGCCTGCTCGGGAAAGACGCCGACATGACGAAACGAGGTGAAACGGCCGAGATAGTCGATGCCGTCATGCTTCATCGGCCAGGTCTCGCCGAGTGGCAGCTTGGGAAAACGCCAGCGGCCGATACCCTCCTCGTCGGTGTCGCCGGTGAAGACGGCGTCGGCGCGCTCCCATTCCTTTGCCGGCAAGGCCTTTTGCCAGATCGCCTGGCCCTCGGGCCGCACGATACGGTAGGGGCCATATTGTTCGAGCTTTTGGCCGGTGCCGCTGTCGAGGAGCGCATAATCGGCATTGGGCGCCACTTCCAGGATCACGGGAAGATGTTCGGCGGGCAGAGCGCCTTCGCGGCGGGCCAGGATGCGCGGCGCCGAGTTCGGTTCGGAACGACTTTCCGTCTTCGCCTCATGGCGCTCGCGCGGTGGCGCTTCCGGTCTGGCGGGAGCCTGGCCGGGACGCGGACGTGACACGTCCGCCGCACCCTTCGCGGATGGATGTGGACGGTTGTCGCGGCGTTTGTCGCGAAAAGACTTCAAGCGGGGGCAACTCCGAACGGGGTGGCCGCTTTTGACATAGGGCAACCGGCTTCGCAACCAAGTCCGACAGGTCGGCCTCTCCGGTTCAGGTTGGCCGCGATGGACCAATGTCAAAGAAACAGGCAAATCTACCGGATGTCCCGCTCCGAACGCCTGCTCGACCTGATCCAGTGCCTGCGCCGGCATCGCCGGCCGGTGAGCGGGCAAGCGCTGGCCGATGAACTCGGGATTTCGATCCGCACGCTCTACCGCGACATCGCCACGCTGCAGGGCCAGGGCGCGCCGATCGAGGGCGAGGCGGGTGTCGGTTATGTGCTCAAGCCCGGCTTCATGCTGCCGCCGCTGATGTTCAGCGACGAGGAGATCGAAGCCATCGTGCTCGGCTCGCGCTGGGTCGCCAAGCAGCCGGACCAGCGTCTTTCGGCCGCCGCTGCCAACGCGTTGGCCAAGATCGCGGCTGTCCTGCCGGACGATCTGCGCGAGGATCTCGACGCGAGCACACTGCTGGTCGGCCCTCCCGCCATGGCCATCGAGACCATCGACCTTGGCCTCGTACGGCAGGCCATCCGCAACGAGCGCAAGCTCGGCTTTCTTTACCGCGACGCTGGCGGCGCTGCGTCCGAGCGTGTCGTGTGGCCATTTGCGCTGGGCTTCTTCGACAAGGTGCGGGTGGTGGTGGCGTGGTGCGAGATGCGGCACGATTTCCGGCATTTTCGCACCGATCGCATTACCGAACTCCATGCAACAGATACGCGCTATCCCCATCGTCGCCAGGCGCTGCTCAAGGAATGGCGGGCAACGCTCGACACGTCGCGTGGTTCGTGACGGCTACTGCCAGAAACTGACAGTAGCGCATCCTATGTTCGCCAAGTCGAAACGCTGAACCTTGGAGAGCAGACATGACCACCCCGAATTTCGTCATCCTCTATGTCGACCAGCCGCAGCAGAGCGGCGCCTTCTACAGCGCGCTGCTCGGCCGTCAGCCGGTCGAAAGTTCGCCGACCTTCGTGCTGTTCGTGCTCGATGCCGGCTTCAAGTTCGGCCTGTGGTCGCGCCATACGGTGGAGCCGGCAGCCGCCACGTCAGGCGGTGGCGCCGAAATCGTGTTTGCGCTGGATACGCCCGATGCGGTCGATGCCGCCCATGCCGACTGGTCCGGGCGCGGGCTGACAATCCTGCAGACGCCGACCGACATGGATTTCGGCCGTACTTTTGTCGCGCTCGATCCCGACAATCATCGCCTGCGCGTCTATTGGCTGTCCGACGGCGCACAAGCCGATGGTGACCAGAAATGAGCGCGTATTGGATCGCGGTGGCATCGGCCGAACATGTCCGGCGGGGTCGCGCAGCCGGCTTCATGCAGGTCAATCACGGCAAGGCGGCACCGCTGCGTCGCGTCAAGCCAGGCGATGGCATCGTCTACTATTCGCCGACCACTGTTTTGGGCGAGAAAGATGGCCTGCAGGCCTTCACCGCGATCGGCACGGTGCGGGAAGGCGGGCCCTATCAGGGCGATATGGGCGCCGGCTTCACGCCGTTCCGCCGCGATGTTGCGTGGGCTAAGGCCGAGGAAGCGCCGATCAAGCCGCTGCTCGACAAGCTCGAATTCACCGTCGGCAAGTCGAACTGGGGTTATCAGCTTCGCTTTGGCCTGTTTTCGGTCAGCGCGGCCGATTTTGCTCTGATCGCAGAGGCGATGGGCGCCAAAACGGCTGCGGCAGCGAATTAAGTCTTCATCGCCTTGTAGACGGCAATGCCGGCGGCAAGATCCTCGAGCGCCGCGCCGACCGACTTGAACAGCGTGATCTCACCGGCGCTCTCGCGACCCTTCTTCTGCCCGCGCGCCAATTCGTGCAGATCGGCGACGATGGTTTCCGGCTTCAGCACGCCGGAGGCCAGCGGCTGGACGATGTCGCCGGCTTCCTTGGTGGCGCCGGCGCGGGTGTCGACATAGACGCGGGCAAGCCTGATCGCGTCGTCATCGCTCTCGCGCATCGTCGGCGTAAAGCCTCCGACCAGGTCGACATGGGTTCCCGGCTGCAACAGCGCACCCTTGATCAACGGCGTGGTGGTGATCGTCGCCGAGGAGACGATGTCGGCCTGCCCAAGCTCGGCATCGAGATCGCTCGCCGCGCTGGCTGCAAAACCCTCGGCGCGCAGGTCGGCGGCGACTTTCTCGGCATTGGCCGGAGTGCGGTTCCAGATGCGGATGGTCTTGATCGGCCGTACGGCCGAGTGCGCCTTGGCGAGGAAGGGCGACAGCGCGCCGGCGCCGACCACCAGCAGCCGCGAGGCATCGTCGCGGGCGAGATAGGAGGCCGCGAGCGCCGAAGCGCAGGCGGTGCGCCACTGTGTCAGCCGCTGGCCGTCGATCAAGGCCTCGGGTTCGCCGGTGGCGCCATTGAGCAGGAGATAGAGCCCCATCACCGCCGGCTTGCCGATGGCATTGTTGTCGGGGGACACGGTAACGATCTTGACGCCGACGTGACCGCCGGCCGACGTGCCGGCCGCGTTGAGATCGGTCCAGGCCGGCATCAAAAGCAGGGTGGAGGCGGCACCATCTGGCCGCTCGATCGTATGATGATGCCTGACCGGCTGCACCGCACCGTCGCGAAACGCCATGCGCAGCGTCTCGACCAGCCTGGCAAAGCTCAGGGCATGGTCAACCTCTGCGGCCGAAATGGTCAGCATGCAAAACTCCGTGGGGACAAAACCGCCAACAGGCGGTTCAAGCGGTCGGCTTCGGCAATGCGGACCCTTGGGCGGACCCGTGGGCGGAGCCTGGGGCCGTTCCCGGAGCCTGGCTTTGTGATACCGCCGGCGCACGGCTGACCGCCTGGCGCAGGTTCTCGGCCTCGACGCCGCGCTGGCGCGCCAGCTTGCGATAGCGGCCCTGCTTGACCCAGGTTGCCAGGCTGCCGACGATCATGCCGATGGCGAGTGCCAGGAACAGGAAGATGAACAGCGGCAAAGTCAGGGTCAGCTTCGGATTGCCGGGGTTGAACGGATCCAGCGTGAAGGCGACCAGTTCGCGGTTGGCAACGGCGAGTGCGATCAGGATGATCGCCAGGGGCACGAAGATCGCGATGAGCATGAAGCGATTGAACATGATGTTTTCCGTCGGAAGCTGGCCTGTCCGAAGGCCGTCAGGCGCTGACGTCGCGCCTACTTGCCGCCGTTCAGCCTTTCACGCAGTTCCTTACCAGTCTTGAAGAACGGCACCCATTTCTCCTCGACCTCGACGGATTCGCCTGTGCGCGGATTGCGGCCGGTGCGGGCGGGACGATTTTTCACCGAAAAAGCGCCGAAGCCACGCAACTCGACCCGGTTGCCTTCGGCAAGGGCGTCGGTGATTTCATCGAAGATGGCGCCGACGATGTTTTCGACGTCGCGCAGGAAAAGATGCGGATTGCGCGTGGCAATAATCTGCACAAGTTCGGACTTGATCATGAGACGGGTCCCCGTGAAAGCAGTGCGGTCAAAATTATGAGGATGATTTTATTTGCTTTTTTCACTTGCCCCAAACGGCGTCTCAAGGGTGCCAGACGGAAACGAGACCGTCAAGAAACAAGCGGTCGGCTCCGAGTTCATGGATGACGTCGCCGCTGTAGGCGGGCAGGCCGAGCGCACTGCCGATGGTTTGCGCCATCGCTTTCGAGAACAGGAAGCTGCCGCGCCGTTCGGTATCCTTCCACTCGACGACCTTGAGCTTGGCATCGACGCCCTTGGTGGCCAGCCAGTCGACCGCTACGGCCTCGCCGCCGACGGCGTCGATCAGCCCGTTGGCAACGCCTTGGCGCCCGGTGAATATCGAGCCGTCGGCAAGCGCCAGCGCTTGTTCGCGGGTCATCTTGCGGCGTTCGGCGACGATGTCGACGAACCAGTTGTAACTGTCGAGGATGAGTTTGCGAACCATGGCGCGCTCGTCGTCATTGGTCGGCTTGAAGGGAGAGGGCGCGGCTTTCAGCGGCGAGGATTTCACCTCCTCCAGCTTGACGCCGAGCTTGTCCATCAGGCCGCTGACGTCGGGATACTGGATCAGCACGCCGATCGAGCCGACGATCGAGGTCTTGCGGGCAACGATGTGATCGGCGGCACTGGCGATCATATAGCCCGCCGATGCGGCGAGCGTGCCGACTTCCGCCACCACCGGCTTGTCGGCGGCCAGCTTGCGCACTTCTTCATAGATCGATTCACCGCCAACGGTGGTGCCGCCAGGCGAATCGATCGACAGGATCACCCCTTTCACCTTCGATGAAAGACGGATGGTTTCCAGGCGCTTGATCAGTTCCTCGTCCTCGGTGATCGTGCCTTCGATCTTGACCTTGGCAATATGGTCGACCGTCGAGCCGCCGAAATCGTCGCCATAGAACCAGGTTGAAAGCGCAATCACCCCAAGGGCTACGATGCCTATGGCGACAACGCGCCAGAATGTCAGCTTGCGCCGCAAACGGCGGCGGTCGATCAGGTCGTCGGCTCTCAGTGCCATGGTCAGCCTTTCAGTCGGCGGAAGGGGACGCTTTTAGACCATGATCCTCTCATCGGGAAGCAGTTCTCTTTCCGGCAGTGTCTCAGTCTGAAGTTTGCGCAAACGGCTAATCCTTTGGCCGAGTTGCGCAAACGCCCTATATACCGGCAAAAGGCATAGGAGATTTCATGATCGCCAAACACACAACCGCCGAAGATATGGCTCGAACTGTAGGCGTCGACCCGAACACATTCCGCCAAGCGTTGCGTAATGTGAAGCACCCTCGGAAACGCAACACTGATTGGGAAGTGAAAATTGGCAGCCCATCGTATTCGGGAATGCGCACCGTTCTTGTTGGTCTCATACAGAGGAAGGCGGCCTGACGCCGACCGGATCTAAAGCCAAAAGCGTCCCGCCGACGTGATCGGCAACGCCGCATACACGATCGGCCAGGCTGGCCAGGCGGGGCATCCGACATCTCCCCTCACGTTTTTGGGCAATTACCGCGAGGTCGGGCGGCGAGACAGGCGCTGATAAATTTTACGCCGCGTGTCTGTTTCTGCTATGGAGAACACGCAGTTGTGCGGACTTCGTTTTCGTCTGTACAAAGGCGGTTGTCACACTTTTGCAGTTTTCGTGGGCTTGTGCTTGCTTGAAAGCGCCGGCGTCCCACCTATAGGCGGTGCTCAAGGGCGGGCAGGGTTAGAAGAAAGCAGTGAATGTTAGCGCGACCTATTGAACCAACCAACGCCGAGGCGGTGTTGGCTCCCCCGGCGGACGGCCGGACGCGCGGCGATGCTTTCGACCGTGCACAGCGTCATTCGCGCCGCGTGCGCGTTCTCAAATTTGCCGTGCCAGTGGCCGCGGCACTGATAGCGGTCGCTTTCCCGGTCTATTCCTATCTCGCCGCACCCGTCGCCGTGAAGGTTCAGGCGGAAGGCACTGCCTTTTCCAACGGCAAGCTGGTGATGGCCAATCCCAAGCTCAACGGTTTCACCAAGCAGAAGCAGCCTTATTCGATGACGGCGTTGCGTGCCATTCAGGATGTCAGCACGCAAGGTATCATCGAGCTGGAAGGCATCGACGCCAAGGTGCCGATCGCGCCCGACAATGTGGCGGCGGTCAAGGCCTCGCACGGCACCTACGATCGCGACGGCAATACGATGAACCTGACCAGCGACGTGACGATCACCACGACCGACGGCATGCAGGCCAAGTTCAAATCGGTCTTCCTCGACATGGGCAAAGGCACTATGAAGACGGGAGATCCCGTCGATGTCAGCCGTGGCGGGTCACGGATCACGGCGGATACGATGTCGGTCCAGGACAATGGCAAGGTTCTGGTTTTCGAGAACAAAGTGCGCGTCAACATCGATTCCGCCGCCTTGAAGGCGGCACAGGGAAACAGCGGAGAAACCAATGCGGCTCAGTAGTTCGACGCGGCTCGCGGCTGCAACTTCAGCGTTGCTGCTGCTCGGACTCGTGCCGTCATGGGCGCAGACGACCAGTCAATCAGGCCTCAAACTGTCCGGCGACAAGCCGATCCAGATCGAGAGCGACAAGCTGGAAGTCCGCCAGGCCGACAGTGTCGCCATCTTCACGGGCAATGTCAGCGTCGTCCAGGGGCCGACATTGATGAAGGCCGGCAAGATGACGGTCTACTACGTCAAGGACCCCAACGCCGCTGCCAAGGGCACGGAGGCCGCGGGTGCGGCGATGACGGGCTCGGCCAACATCGATCACCTGGAGATCTCCGACAAGGTTTACATCAAGTCGGATGCGCAGGTCGCGACCGGCGATCAAGGCAGCTTCGATATGAAGAGCCAGGTGCTGGTGCTTTCGGGCAAAAAGGTCGTTCTGTCGCAAAACGACAATGTTCTGGTGGGCTGCAAGCTTACGGTGCAGATGAAAAGCGGACTGGCTCAGGTGGATCCATGTGCTGGGCAACGCGTCCAGATGTCGATCACGCCGCCGCCGAAATCGGGAGCGACGAACCCCTGATGGCCAGCCTGTCGTCGTTGACGGCGCGTCTTCCGGGACGGGCCGCCGGCAAGCTTTCGGCGCCGGCCACGGTGACCGTCGATGCGGGAAAGTTCAAGGGAACCCTGATCGCCAAGGGGCTGACCAAGAGCTACAAGGGCCGCAAGGTCGTCAGCGGCGTCACCATCGGCGTGCGCGCCGGCGAGGCCGTTGGACTGCTCGGCCCCAACGGCGCCGGCAAGACGACCTGTTTCTACATGGTTACCGGCCTCGTGCCGGTGGATGAAGGCACGATCGAGATCGACGGCTTCGACGTCACGTCGATGCCGATGTACCGTCGCGCACGCCTCGGCATCGGCTATCTGCCGCAGGAAGCGTCGATTTTCCGTGGGCTCAATGTCGAGCAGAATATCCGCGCGGTGCTGGAAGTGGTCGAAAAGGACCGCAAGGTGCGCGAGCGCAATCTCGACGAACTGCTCGAGGAATTCCACATCAGCCATCTGCGCAAGGCGCCATCCATGTCGCTTTCGGGCGGCGAGCGGCGACGCCTGGAAATCGCGCGAGCGCTGGCGACGCGTCCGGCCTACATGCTGCTCGACGAGCCTTTCGCCGGCATCGATCCGATCGCTGTCGCCGATATCCAGCAACTGGTGCGCCACCTGACAGCGCGCGGCATCGGCGTCCTCATCACAGATCATAATGTGCGCGAAACGCTCGGCCTGATCGACCGCGCCTACATCATCCATGCCGGCCAGGTGCTGACCCATGGCAGGGCCGACGAAGTGGTGGCAAACCCGGATGTGCGGCGACTTTACCTCGGCGAGGGTTTTACGCTCTGAACGGTTCGTCGTTTCGCGGAAAACGCCAATCCGCTCCGTCTTTTCGTCTTGACGCAATTCCCAAGGGAAAGCGCTATGCGCTTTTCCGGGAAAACCGTTTCACACTTTTCCTGGAATTGCTCTGAGCGTGAAATTTGTTTCCTGACACGATTTTTGCGGTTCGCGCGGCGCTTTTTTCTCGATTTTGCTCCGGGATAACGCTCCGGTAAGCGCGTTTTGCTACCAATTGCCTTGACAAGCAAAAGCCGGGCCAGTTTTTATGGCCGGCTGCAAAATTCTTGCCCGGAAGTCGGGATGCGTAGACGAGGCGTTTGAAACCGAACCATGGCGTTGGCGGCCAAACTACAGCTACGACAATCGCAGTCGCTGGTGATGACGCCGCAGCTGATGCAGTCGATTCGGCTGCTGCAGTTCACCCATGTCGAGCTTGAGCATTTCATCGACGAGGAAATCGAGCGCAACCCGCTGCTGGAACGCGCCGAGCCGCAGGACGATGCCGCCAGCGACCAGGCGCAGAAGATCGAGGCGGAGCCGCAAGCCACCGCCGAAGGCGACTGGTTCGAAAACGAGACGCAGTGGAGCGCCGAGGCGATCTCGGACAAGCTCGACACGTCGCTGGAAAACCTGTTTCCCGACGACCCGGGCACCAGCGAGCGGCTCGGTCCCGACCTGACGGCACAATGGAAGTCGGCTTCGGGCAATGGCGCGGGTTCCTCATCCGAGTGGTTTGATGCGGGCGATATGGCGGCCGCGACGATCACGCTGCGCGACCATGTCGGTGAACAGGTGGCGCTAGCCTTCGCCGATCCGGCTGCACGGCTGATCGCCGCCGAACTCGCCGACGGCCTTGACGAGACCGGCTATCTGCGTGCCGACCTGGCCGAGATCGCCGCTCGTCTCGGTGCGGATGCCGCTGCCGTGGCGAAGGTGCTGGCGGTGTGTCAGACCTTCGAGCCGGCCGGCCTGTTTGCCCGCGACCTAGCCGAATGCCTGTCGCTGCAACTTGCGGTGCGCAACCGGCTCGATCCGGCGATGAAGGCGCTGGTCGCCAATCTCGAACTCCTGGCACGGCGTGATTTTCACGCATTGAAACGGATCTGCGGTGTCGACGAGGAGGATCTGCTCGACATGCTGGCGGAGATCCGGGCGCTCGATCCCCGGCCGGGCATGGCGTTTTCGGGCGGCGCCAGCGACGCGATCGTCGCCGATGTCGAGGTGCGCGCGGCCAATGACGGCAGCTGGACGGTCGAACTCAATGCCGAAACGCTGCCGCGGGTTTTGGTCGACCATATCTATTTCGCCCAGGTCTCACCGCAGGCCAAGAACCAGGCGGAAAAGGATTTTCTGGCCGAATGCCTGCAGAACGCCAACTGGCTGACGCGCAGCCTCGACCAGCGGGCAAAGACCATCCTCAAGGTCGCCTCGGAAATCGTTCGCCAGCAGGATGCCTTCCTCGTCCATGGCGTGCGGCAGCTGAAGCCGCTCAATCTGCGCACGGTGGCCGACGCCATCGGCATGCACGAATCGACGGTCAGCCGGGTCACAGCCAACAAATACATGCTGACGCCGCGCGGCGTGTTCGAGCTCCGGTATTTCTTCACCGCCTCGATCGCCGCCTCGGGCGGCGGCGATGCGCATTCCTCGGAAGCCGTGCGTGACCGCATCAAGCAGTTGATCGACGAGGAAAAACCCGTCGACGTGCTTTCCGACGACGCAATCGTCGACATGTTGCGTGAAAGTGGCGTCGACATTGCAAGGCGTACGGTCGCCAAGTACCGGGAAGGCATGAATATCCCCTCTTCGGTGCAGCGCCGACGCGAGAAACGGGCGATGGCCAGCGCCGGGCGCTGAGCGGGTCGATTTTCCACAGGCCGGCACTTCATTGACAAGCCGCGGTGAAGTGGCTAGAAGCCCGCCCGCATGAGACGGGCTAGATGCCCGCATGCGGATGGTCCGTCACGACGTTGGCCTCGGGACGGTCAAAGGGCGGCTTGTGATCAACCGGAAAGTTTGGATTTAAAATCGGCGCAAGTGACGCCGCAAAGCTTGTGCGCACGGATCACGAGTATAAACTCTGGCCAGTTTGAAGCCTGAGCAAGGAAGGTCAGTTTTCAGATGAATCTGCGCATATCGGGAAAACACATGGACATCGGCGATGCGTTTCGGACACGCATCAATGATCGCGTCGGCGAAGCGATCGGCAAATATTTCGATCGCGGCTTTGCCGGACATGTCACGGTCATCAAATCGGGCTCGCGCTATTCGGCGGACTGCATGATCCGGCTGGATTCCGGCGCTTCGCTGCAGGCCACCGGCGATGCCCAGGATCCGACGCTTGCCTTCGAGGCGGCGGCGGACCGTCTGGAAACCCGCCTGAGGCGCTACAAGCGCCGGCTGAAATCGCACAATTCGGGCGCCGCCAACGGCCAGCCGACCGACATAGCCTACACGGTGATGGCGCCGCTTGCCGATGACGACGAGGACATTCCGGAGAATTTCGCGCCGGCCATCGTCGCCGAATCAACCATGACGCTGAAGACCATGTCGGTGGCGTCGGCGGTCATCGAGCTCGACACCAAGGACAGCCCGGTCTTTGTCTTCCGCAATGCGGGAACCGACCATCTCAACATCGTCTATCGCCGACCCGATGGAAATATCGGCTGGATCGACCCGTCGACGACCAAGGTCGCGCAAGCGTGACGACAAAGGTCGCACGGACGTGACGACCACGGTCGCACTGGGATAAGAGCCGGCCGCACGAGGGGTGGGGACTGGTGACGGCAGGCGAACAAGGGATTTTCAAGCATGGATCTGAGCGATCTTATCAACGTTCCGGCGATACTGCCGGCGTTGAAGGCGAACTCCAAGAAGCAGCTGCTGCAATTGCTGTCCGAACGGGCAGCGGCGATTTCCGGCATTCCGGAGCGGGAGGTGTTCGACACCATCCTGCAGCGTGAGCGGCTGGGTTCGACCGGCGTCGGCAACGGCATCGCCATTCCGCACGGCAAGCTGGCCGGCGTGAAGCGCATCGCAGGTGTTTTCGCCCGGCTGGAGACGCCTGTCGATTTCGAATCGCTGGATGATCAGCCCGTCGATCTCGTGTTTCTGCTATTGGCGCCGGAAGGGGCGGGCGCCGACCACCTCAAGGCACTGTCGCGCATCGCGCGGGTGCTGCGCGATGCCGACACGGTGGCCAAGATCAGGGGTACGCGCGACGCCGCCGCTATCCACGCGCTTTTGTCGGACACCCAGGCTTCGCACGCGGCCTGAATTTCGAGAATGATATCGCCACAGGGCCGCCATGGGCGGCCCTTTTCCGTTTCAGCCGGAATCGCTGTCAGTGAATGGCGACGGTGGTCAGGTCGTTTTCCATGGCGCCGGCCAGAGCGCGGTCACGCGCATCGGAAAGCAGGATCGGCTGACCATTGGCGGCAAACAGCGCCCACAGTTCCATGCCGGGGGCGATTTCGCCGAGATTGGGGAAACGGCCGAGCAATTCGTCGCTCGAGACCTTTCTGAGATAAGCGACCGAGCCTTCGCCGAGATGAGCGAATTCGCCATTGGTCATGGTGATGTTTTCAGTTCTGGTCATTTCAAAGCCTCCTTGGCGCGAGGACGCCGCTCAAGGCCATCCCGCATGAGAGCCATTCAATTTGCTGCATCGTGCTTTCGAAAAATCGGTGCCGATTTTCCGGCCGATGCAGTGGTAACGATCAGTCTTTCACCGATATGTTTATTTTCCGTACCAGCCGTTCGGACTCCGGCCGATCGAGGTCGATCGACAAAAGACCGTTCTTCAACTCCGCCGCGATCACCCGCATGCCGTCGGCCAGCACGAAACAGCGCTGGAACTGGCGCGCGGCGATGCCGCGATGAAGAAATTCGCGCTCGGTGTCGTCGGTCTGACGGCCGCGCACGACCAGCTGGTTTTCCTCCGTGGTGACATCGAGATCGCTTTCGGCGAAACCGGCGACCGCCAATGTAATGCGCAACCTTTCGGTCTTGCCGTCGGCGCCGCTGAGGCGTTCGATGTTGTAGGGAGGGTAGCTGTCGCCGGATTTCGCCAAGCGTTCCAGGGTCTTTTCCATGGCGTCGAAACCAAGGAGAAGCGGGCTGGAAAAGGGCGTCATTCGGCTCATGTTACACTGTCCTCTCAAGAGCGACATAAAGTGGAAAAACCCAGATGGCATTTTTCCCGATGGCCTTGATATGGTCCGCCCCGCGACCAAGTTCAAGCCGTCAACAGACCCGCCCAAAAAGACCAGGCGTGGACTCACAGGAATGACCGACATGGCGCTTGAAACGGCGAGCAGATGCAAGGAGAAGCGCGCAGGTCGGGGATTGTCTTCCCCGGTCGAGCGGTTCGGCGTGGCAGCTCGCGGCCGCTTCGGCGTCATTTGGATGCTTCGATCGGATCGGTTCAAGCCCACGACCTCGCCAAACAAGGAATTGAAATGCCCCAGTCACGCAAGATCATCATCGACACGGATCCCGGTCAGGATGATGCCGTCGCCATATTGCTGGCGCTCGGCAGCTCCGAACTGGAGATCGTCGGCATATCAGCCGTTGCCGGAAACGTGCCGCTGAAGCTTACCGAAAAGAATGCCCGCAAGATCTGCGAGTTGGCTGGCCGTCCGGACATCAAGGTCTATGCCGGCGCCATCCGGCCCCTGATGCGCGAATTGGTCACCGCCGAGGAAGTGCATGGCAAGACCGGTCTCAACGGACCGCAACTGCCCGAACCGACGATGAAGCTGCAGGACCAGTACGCGGTCGATTTCATCGTCCAGACGCTGATGAGCGAAGAAAGCGGCACGATCACGCTTTGCGCGCTCGGCCCGCTCACCAACATTGCGCTGGCGCTGATCCGCGAGCCGCGCATCGCACCACGCATCAAGGAAATCGTGCTGATGGGCGGCGGCTTCTTCGAAGGCGGCAACGTCACCCCGACCGCCGAATTCAACATCTACGTCGATCCGCAGGCCGCCGATGTCGTGCTCAAATCCGGCATCCCGATCGTGATGATGCCCCTCGATGTCACCCATAAGGCGCTGACCACTGCCAAGCGCACGCAAACCTTCCGCACGCTCGGCACCAAGGTCGGCACCGCCACCGCCGAGATGCTGGAGTTCTTCGAGCGCTTTGACGAGGAGAAATACGGCACCGACGGCGGCCCGCTGCACGACCCTTGCGTCATCGCCTATCTGTTGAAGCCGGACCTGTTCAAGGGCCGCAACTGCAACGTCAGCGTGGAAACGGCCTCCGAGCTCACCATGGGCATGACCGTGATCGACTGGTGGGGCGTCACCAAACGGCCGAAGAACGCCATGGTGATGCGCGACATCGACCATGACGGCTTTTTCGCGTTGCTGGTGGAGAGGCTGGGGCGGCTGTAGGTTCTTCCTTCTCCCCGTTCACGGGGAGAAGGTGCCGGCAGGCGGATGAGGGGCGGCACAAACGTTAATATTTTGTCTGCAGACCCGGCGTTGCCCCTCACCCGATCGCTTCGCGACCACGCTCTCCCCATAAACGGGGCGAGGGAAGAGGCACACCTTACTTCGCCTTTGAAAACGCCAGCCAAAGGCCGCCGCCGACCATGAAGCTGCCGCTGATCCTCGACAGAAGTTTTATGCGCCCGGCCGACAACAGGCGCCCGGCGCGGCCGGCGGCCAGCGCATAGGTCGAATCCGAGAAGGCGGCGAAGATCATGGCGGTGAGGCCCATGACGGCGATCTGCAGCGAGTAGTTGCCTTGCGGCGAAATGAACTGCGGAAAGAAGGCGCCGAAGAAAATCAGCGTCTTGGGATTGCTGAGCGCCACCAGCAGGCCCTGCAGGAAGAAGCCGCCGCGCGGCTTTCTCGCCGTTCCATCGGCATTCAGCGTGCCCTTGGAACGGAACATCTGCACGCCCATCCAGATCAGATAGGCGGCGCCGATCAGCCTGACCCATTCGAACCAGTGGCCCATGCCTGCGATCAGCGTGTTGAGGCCGATGCCGACGATGGCGATCATCACGGCAAGCCCGGCCTGCGTGCCGGCGACATTGGCGAGGCCGGCGCGGGAACCATGGCGAATGCTGTTGGCGATGATCAGCGTGACCGTCGGGCCCGGCACCAGGATGATGACGACGCAAGCGAGCACATAAGCGGCGTAGAGTTCCAGCGACATGGTTTTTCCCCAAGAATGCCGCCGATGCGGCGCAACCGATGATAATCATGCATAGCAGCGCAGCCGGTGCAAGCCGTTACGCGGCGCCCTGCGACACGCCAGTCCGCCCGATTCAGGCGCCGGCCGGCCAGGGCAGCGTTGCCTCATAGGCGGCCGCCGCCTTCAGCACGGCGAGGTCGCCGCGTGGCCGCCCGATCAGTTGCATGCCCATCGGCCTACCCTTGTCGTCGAAGCCGACCGGCACGTTGACTGCCGGGCAGCCGCCCAAGGTCGCGAAGGCGGAAACCTGCATCCAGCGGTGATAGCTGTCCATTGCGCGTCCGGCGACCTCACGGGGCCAATGTGTGCCCATGTCGAAGGGGAAGACCTGCGCCGTCGGCAGCGCAATCAGGTCATAGCGGTCGAAGATCGACAGCAGCATGCGATGCCACGATGTACGGGTCACGGAGGCGGCGCGGATCTGCGGCGCCGTCAGCCGCATTGCGTTCTCCACTTCCCAGATGGCTTCCGGCTTGAGCAGACCGCGCTTCGCGGGATCGTCATAGTGGGTTTTGAGCGCACAGCCGCTGCTGGCCTGGCGCAGCGTCACGAAGGCCTGCCACAGCGCTTCGAAATCGAAATCCGGCAGCAGGGGTTCGGTCGTGAAGGACGCTTCCGCAAAGCGGCCAAGTGCCGCCTCGCACAGGCCGAGAATGCCTGTTTCAACCGGCAGATGACCGCGGAGGTCACCGAGCCAGGCGATGCGGCCACCAGTTGCCGGTATTCCAAGCCCTTCGAGGAACGAGCCGGGTTTCTCGTAGGACAATGGCGCGTGCGGGTGGTAACCGGCCTGCACATCGAGCAGCAGTGCCATGTCACGGACGTTGCGGCCCATCGGTCCGTCGACGCCCATCTGCGCATGGAAGACTTCAAAATCGGGTCCGCCGGGAACAAGTCCTTGCGACGGGCGGAAGCCAAAAACATTGTTCCAGGCGGCCGGGTTGCGCAGCGAGCCGCCGAAGTCGCTGCCATCGGCGACGGGCACCATGTCGAGCGCCAGGGCCACCGCCGCGCCGCCGCTCGAGCCGCCGGCGGTCAGGGCCGGATCGAAGGCGTTCAGCGTCGGCCCGAACACGGCGTTGTAGGTGTTGGAACCAAGCCCGAATTCGGGGACGTTGGTTTTGCCGATGATGATGGCGCCGGCATTGCGGATGCGCTCGACGAAGAAATCGTCTTCCTGCGGCACGAAATCGGCGAAGATCGGCGAGCCGAAGGAGGTCTTGAGGCCCGTGGTCGAGGCGAGATCCTTGATGGCGATGGGGAGGCCGAAGAGCGGGCCGGTTTTGGCTCGTGCTGGGCTGGCATTGGCCGCATCGGCTTCGCGCAGGATATCGGCGCGATCGCGCAAGGAGACGATGGCGTTGACCAGCGGATTGACCGCCTCGATGCGGTCGAGGAATGCCGCCACCACCTCGCGCACGGAAAGCTCTCTCTCCCGGATCGCGCCGGCGAGTTCGACCGCGGACAGGCGGCAGATGTCGCCTGCCGGCGGCACGGCATGTTTCGTTTGAGGGCGCAGCATTTTAACGGGTTTCCTGCAGCGCCTGATCGACGTCTTTGGCGAGCGGGATCGCCGGTTGGGCGCCAGGCTTCAGGCAGGCCAGCGAGCCGGCCGCGCCGGCGCGCGCCAGCGCCTGTTCGAGCGTGAGGCCCGACGACAGGCTGGCGGCGAAATAGCCGCAGAACGTATCGCCGGCCCCGACCGTGTCGACAGGGGTGATCTTGCGTGCCGTAACGGTGAGGAAATCACTCGGTGTCGCCGCCATCACGCCGTCGCCGCCGAGCGTGACGACGACGGTGCGGCCGGTCTTTCCGGCAAAGTCGCGCATGCGGGCCGCCCGGTCGCGGCCTTGCAGCGACAGCGCTTCGCCATAGAGGTCGAACTCGGTTTCGTTGGCGACGACATAGTCGGCCTTGTCGAGAAAGCCGGCTGCCTGCCCCTGGAAAGGGGCGGTGTTGAGCACGGTGATGGCGCTGGCCGCCCTTGCCTGGTCGAGGGCGGCATCGACGGTGGCCAGCGGAATCTCATTTTGCAGCAGCACGACGTCGCCTTTTTTCAGAAAGGCCTTGGAGAGATCGCCGGGCACTACGGAAGCGTTGGCGCCCGGCACCACGGCGATGATGTTCTCGCCGTCGTCGGCGACCATGATCAGTGCCGTGCCGGTCGAGGCGTGAGTCTCGGCAACGCCGGACAGGTCGACCTTGCCGTCGCGCAGCAATGCCAGTGCCTCGGCGGCGAAGCTGTCCCTGCCGACGGCGCCGACCATGCGCACCGAGGCGCCGGCGCGTGCGGCGGCCAGCGCCTGGTTGGCGCCCTTGCCCCCGGGCGCGGTGGTGAAGGCCGAGCCGCCTACCGTCTCGCCGGGGCTAGGCAAGCGGTCGACCTTGGCAATAAGGTCGAGGTTGATCGAACCGATGACGATAATCAAGCAAGGCCTCCTGGCAACGCAAATTCAAATGTCGGAGCATCCTTGTGCGTCCAAGCGAACCCAGGTCGTTCCGATTGCGCGGAAGCTAACCTGTAAGGCCGCGGCTTGCCAGACCACGCGCATGGTCCAGCCCGATTTGGGGTGTCGTGGCCTTATTCGCAGCGCAGGGTGACCGTGCCCTGATAGTTGCCGGCGGGAAAGATACCGCTCGACCTGGTGGCGGTGAGGTCGACCTGCATCGTGTGGGTGCCGTTGGCAACCCTCTGCGGCACACTTCCGTTGACATCGGCCCCCGAGCCATCGAGGCGGAAGACCGAAGCGAAGGTCACGTTGGTGCCGCCGCCGCTCGGCGCGGACGAGAATGCGGCAGGCGCCGGCGCCGAAACCGAATAGCAGTCAAGCAAATTAAGTATCGAGCACAACAGGGAGCTTGCCACCACGGTGGCGCTGGCGCTCGATCCGCCTGCCTGTTTGGAGCCCAGTATGCTGATGGCGGGATTGGCCTTCATCGTTCCGGACGCCCCGACCATGATGGTGCAGGTGCCGATGATCGCCGCCTGCACCGGAAGGCAGGAACCGGCAAGTGCTGCCATCGCAAGCAGCGCGCGACTACTGCTTCTTCTTTTTCTTGCCATCACCACTTCCGGTCCTGATGCTCCAGCCTTCGTTGGCCCACCCCGGTGACGCGGCCGTAGAAGTGCTGGCAGCCACGCTCGCCGTCTGGCCGTCGGCGCCGAGGCCCATTTTGAGGAGCTTCAGTTCCAACTGCAGGCGCTCGACCTCAAGCTCATAGAGACGGCTGCAATCGACGCGCTTCGGCGTGCGCCCGATCGGGATCACCACCCGACCATAGGTGGCAACGCTGTTGTCCGACTGGCTGTTGCCTCTGATAACGCCGAGATCGACATAAGCGCCGGAACCGGAGACGGCGGAACGGCAAGTGGTACCGTCCGCGGCATGGACCTCGTCCTGGCCCTGGGGCAAGGTGACGCCGGGCAGGTTGAAGCCGCTCTCATTCTGGTTAAGGTTATAGACGTCCTCGGCCCCGGCCGGCGACGCACCCGCCCAAGCAGCCGCGAGCGCCAGTGTCAGGACTTGCGGCGCCCAAAAAACTTTCCGCATATCTGTGCCCTTATCTGCGTCTGTTGATTGGGAAAGGGGATGCTTTCGGTACAGATACGCACTTTACGCTCGGCAGCGCCGTCAAAAGGCACAACCACAAGGACAGAACGGGAGGCCTGGGAAGCCAGCTGGAATATATCTGGAGAGATTCTGGCATCTACCGGCTGAAAATCCTGATCGTAGACATGGATTTCGACCCGGATCTTCCGGTCGTAGGGATTGGCGGGGAAGACGCGAACCGCGAAGACGTCGGTGAAGCTGTTGATCTCGCCACGCATCGGCGACATCGACTGGGCCTTGGCGGCAATGGGCGCCAATCCGACGGCCAGTGCCGTCGCCAGGATTCGAGCATGTTTCACGACCCCCTCCTTCGCTCGCGTCATTCGCAGCGCAGCGTTACCGTTGCCTGATAATTGCCGTTGGCGAAGCGACTGCTGCCGCCCTTGGTGCCGGCGAGGTGGACCGAAACGAGGTCGGCGCCGGGGGTGGTGATGCTGCTTGCCGAGCCGGTCTCACCGATGGCATGCGCGCCGGCGGCTGAGTAGGTGGGCGTCCAGGTCGTCGACGTGCTGTCTGCCGATGGCACCGTCATGGTGGTGACCGGGTCGACACTCAGCGACACACCTCCGGTCGTCGTCAGCGTCACGGTTCCAGCCGAGCCGCCGCTGTTGTGCGAACTGAGGGACTGGAGATCGGGGCTGGCCGTCATCGTGCCGTTGGTGGCAACGACAAGTGTGCAGGTGGGCGCGATCGTACCATTGAATAGGACATTCTGCGTCGTGGCCAGCGCGGCCTCGTCGATGCTGGCAACCAGCAGAGCTGCGCCGCAGACGGCGCGAAACAACGTCATCGGGACCTCCTATCAAGCCGGATCGTCCGGATTAACATGGGGTATCATCACTTTATCGTGGTTAATTTAGAGTTACCTAAAATAAAGGCTCGAAATAACAATTACAGAAACCGGAGGTTGTCCTCGGTTGCAAAGGCGAAAACCACAGTGGAAATCGCGCTTATACTTAATAACGCCGACATACCCATGGTTTTCTTCCTAATATCGAAAAAAATCGATATTACGATACCTGTCCGGCTTCCCAGCCCAGAATGGCGCGCTTGCGGGTCAGGCCCCAGTGATAGCCGGTGAGGTCGCCTGATTTACCGATGGCGCGGTGACAAGGCACCACGAAAGAGAGCGGATTGGCGCCGTTGGCCGCACCGACCGCACGGCTGGCGGACGGTGCGCCGATGCTGGCCGCAATCGAGGAATAGGTGCGGGCCTTACCCATCGGGATCTTGAGCAGCGCCTCCCAGACGCGAACCTGGAAGTCGGTGCCGATCATGACGACATGCAGCGGCTGGTCGGGGCGCCACAGCGCCGGGTCGAAGATACGGGCGGCATAGGGGCCGGTAGCAATCATGTCCTCGACATAAATGGCGTTCGGCCAGCGGCTGGACATGTCGGCGAAGGCGGCGCGTTCCTCGCCGGGGTCGCTGAAGGCGAGGCCGGCGAGTCCGCGCTCGGTGGCCATGATCAGGGCGGTGCCGAACGGCGAGGAATGGAAGCCGTAGCGGATGATGAGCCCGGCGCCGCGTGTCTTGTAGTCGCCCGGCGACATCGCCTCATGCGTGACGAACAGGTCATGCAGCCGGCCCGGGCCGGACATGCCCAGTTCAAACGAGGTCTCGAGCAGCGGCATGCCGGAATCGAGCAGCCTGCGCGCATGGTCCAGTGTCACCGCCTGCAGGAAGGCCTTGGGCGACAGGCCGGCCCAGCGGGTGAAGAGTTTTTGCAAGCCGGTTGGCGTCTCGCCGACCTCCTCGGCCAGTTCTTCAAGGGAAGGCTGATCACGATAGTCGAGACTGATCTTCTCGATGGCACGGCGCACGATTTCGTAGTCGCTGCCTTCAGGCGTGATGTCCTTTTTGAGGACCGCGGTGTGTGTGCTCATGGAACTGTCTCCTTGAGCCGGAATATCGCCCCTCGGGGCGTCGATCGCCACCCGAAACTTGCTTTCTTGCGGCGCATACCCAGATGGACACAGGATTCGAGCCCTGGAGTCGCTCGTGGCTGGCTCAGCGTGCCTTGGCGGTCGCCAGCGCCCGCGAAAAGGCGGTGGCAAAACTCTCGCGGGAATCGGGGTCCAGGAAGGATCCGATCGGCACGTTCTGCCCTTGGCCTTCCACCGTCATCCCTGTGATGCCGATCTCGGCGTGACGGGCCACCGAAAACCGCGCCCAGAACGGATTGAAGCGATGCGCTTCCGATTTCCCCGAGGGGGCTGTCTTGCGGATGTCGAGGCTGGTGCGCGAGACCGAGACTTCTTCGCGGGCACGAGCGGCACGATAGTTGATGCGAAAGGCGATGTAGACGGCGGCCACGTCGAGGCCGAAGAAGCCGAACACCGGCCAGGCGCCGCGCGACAGGAAAAACGCGCCTGTCACAAGCCAGCCGAACAGCAGCGCACCGATCAGGACGAAGAATCCTGTCCGGCCCAGAGACCGGTGCGGGGTGAGTAGCGCCTGAAAGAATGGCTCGTCGGCCTGAAACGAGGCGTTTGTGTCGCTCATGAGGGGATATTATAGGAGGGAAATGGCAAGCCCCAAGTCCAAAGATTCTTCCCTGTCCAAAAAAGAGCTGTTGCCCGCACGAAGCGATGGGTCGAACGCCAAGCCGCGTCCGCGGCCGGTGCGAAGCGCGTCACGCTACAGCCCGGCCGAAGTGAACGAGATATTCCGGCGCTTTTCCGTCCAGCGGCCCGAGCCGAAGGGCGAGCTCGAACATGTCAACGCCTTCACGCTGCTGGTCGCGGTGGTGCTGTCGGCGCAAGCGACGGATGCCGGCGTCAACAAGGCGACGCGGGCGCTGTTCAAGGCCGCCGATACGCCGCACAAGATGCTGGCGCTGGGGGAGGCAAGGGTCGGCGAATATATCCGCACCATCGGGCTGTGGCGCAACAAGGCGAAGAATGTGATTGCGCTGTCGCAGGCGCTGATCCGCGACCATGGCGGCGAGGTACCCGACAGTCGCGATGAATTGGTCAAGCTGCCCGGGGTCGGGCGCAAGACCGCCAATGTCGTGCTCAACATGGCCTTCGGCCAGCACACGATGGCGGTCGACACGCACATTCTCCGCATAGGCAACCGGCTCGGGCTGGCGCCCGGCAAGACACCGGAACAGGTCGAGCAGGGATTGTTGAAGATCATTCCGGACGAATATATGCGCCATGCACATCACTGGCTGATCCTGCATGGCCGCTACGTCTGCAAGGCGCGCAAGCCGGATTGCCCGGCCTGCGTCATCGCCGACATCTGCAAGGCCGAGGTCAAGACGACCGATGTGCCAGCACCGCTGGTGCCGATCGCACCGCTCGATCCTGTCGAAGAGATCCAGGACCGAAGCGGAACGACGACGTAGTTCAACTCTCCTCCACAAACACCTCTTCGCGCTTTTTCTTGACCGCCGGCAGGAAGACGATGACGAGCACGGCGAGCGCGATGAGCAGCAGGCCGGCGCTGATCGGTCTCGTCACGAAGGTGCTTGGGTCGCCGCGCGAGAGGATCATGGCGCGGCGCAGGTTTTCCTCGAGCAGCGGGCCGAGCACGAAGCCGAGCAGCAGCGGTGCCGGTTCGCAGCGCAGCTTGGTCAGGAGGTAGCCGAGGAAGCCGAAGAAGGCGACGGCGTAGAGGTCGTAGACGTTGCTGTTGACGCTGTAGACGCCGATCGAGCAGAACGCCATGATGATCGGGAAAAGCACGTAGTAGGGGATCGTCAGCAGCTTCACCCAAAGCCCGATCAGCGGCAGGTTGAGGATGATCAGCATCAGATTGCCGATCCACATCGAGGCGATGATGCCCCAGAACAGCGCCGGCTGTTCGGTCGCGACATTGGGGCCGGGCACGATGCCCTGGATGATCATGGCGCCGATCATCAGCGCCATGACCGGGTTGGCTGGAATGCCGAGCGTCAGCATCGGGATGAAGGAGGTCTGCGCACCGGCATTGTTGGCCGATTCCGGTCCGGCGACGCCTTCGATGGCGCCCTTGCCGAACTCCTGCGGGTTTTTCGAGACGCGTTTTTCGACCGTGTAGGACGCAAAAGCTGCCAGGATCGCGCCGCCTCCCGGCAGGATGCCGAGCGCCGAACCGATGATTGTTCCGCGCACGATGGGCGCTGCCATGCGCCGAAAGTCCTCACGGGTCGGCATAAGGCCGGTGACCTTGCGGATCATCACGGAACGCTCATCCTCGTTTTCGAGGTTGCGCAGGATCTCGGCGACGCCAAAGACGCCGACCGCCACCGCAACGAAATTCAATCCGTCGGCATATTCCCGGATTCCAAGCGTGAAGCGCGGCGTGCCGGTGTAGATGTCGGTGCCGACAATGCCGAGCAGCAGGCCGAGCACGACCATGGCCAGCGCCTTGACGATAGAGCCGTGGGCGAGCGCGACGGACGAAACCAAGCCGACGATCATCAGCGAAAAATACTCGGCCGCGCCGAATTTCAGCGCGATCGCCGTCAGCGGCGGGGCAAAGATGGCGACGAGGAACGTCGACACCGTGCCGGCAAAGAACGAGCCGATGGCCGCGATCGCGAGGGCCGCTCCGGCGCGGCCGTTCCTGGCCATCTGGTAGCCGTCGATCGCGGTGACGGCGGACGAGGATTCGCCCGGCATGTTGATGAGAATGGCGGTGGTCGAGCCGCCATATTGGGCACCGTAATAGATGCCGGCGAGCATGATGAGGGAGGAAACCGGGTCGCCGATCTGGAAGGTGATCGGCAAAAGCATGGCGATGGTCGCGGTGGCGCCGATGCCGGGCAGGACGCCGATCAGCGTGCCGAGAAGGACGCCGATCAGGCAGAAACCGAGGTTGGTCAGCGACGTCGCCGTCGAAAAACCGAGCGCGAGGTTGTCGAGCAGATCCATGCTCATCGCCTCACGACACCAACCATGGGGCCAGCCACGGGCCGAAGCGGCGGAACGGCAGGCCGAGCGCGTAGCTGAAGACGAGGTACGCAAACAATGTCAGGCCGGCCGACAGCACGAGCGCGGTCAACGGCTTCATGCGGCGGCTGGCAAACGACGCGATCAACGCCGTCAGGAAGATCGACGGGATGAAGCCGAGGCCGCGCACCGTCAGGCCGAAGAAGATCGGAGCAGGCAGGATGAGCAGCATGCCGCGCCACGCGATATGCCCGATCGCTTCGCCCTCGACGCGTACGGCCTGGACGAGAATGACGGCGCCAAGCAGGATCAGCACGATCGCCAGGACCAGCGGAAAATAGCCTGGACCCATGCGCAACGCGGTGCCGATTTCGAGGCCGAGCGATTGCAGCGCGAACCATGCGCCGAAACCGATGAACAGGGCGGCGCACAGGCCGTTGGCCCTGTCGATCGCGAAAGGTTTCATGATGGTTCTCCCAAGCCCGCAGTGGGTAGCGGATGCCAAGCGAATAGGGGCGCTGGTGGCGCCCCTATTCAAACCTCAGTCGGCGTACTGGCCGGCGGCTTCGATGATCGGCTTCCAGCGCGCGATCTCGCTTTCCAGCTTGGCCTTCAGTGCGGCGGGCGTCGCATCGGCCTCGGGCGACGGCTTGGTGCCGAGTTCGGCGAAGCGGGCGACGACGTTCTGGTCCTTCAGCGCGACCTGCAGCGATTTCGACAGGCGTTCGGTGATCCCGGCCGGCGTGCCCTTGGGTGCATAGAGACCGTGCCAGATGCCGACCTGCACTTCGGGAAGGCCGCCTTCCACCGTCGTGGGCACGTCTTTCAGCACATCAAGGCGCTCCGGCGAGGTGACGGCATAGGCCTTGATGGTGCCGCCCTGAATCTGCTTGGTGGTGTTGGTCGTCTGGTCGCACATGATGTCGACCTGGCCGCCGAGGAGATCGGTCATGGCCGGGCCGGTGCCCTTGTAGGGTACGGTGACCAGCGGCGTCTTGATGGCGCTCATGAACAGCATGCCGCATAGATGCGAGGCCGCACCGATGCCTGCATTGGCGACGGTTATGGAATCCTTGTTGGCCTTGGCGTACTCCACCAACCCCTTGAGGTCGGTCGGCTCCAGGTCCTTGCGGCCGACGATGGTCATCGGCACCTCGGTGACGAGGCCGACATATTCGAAGGCGTTCAGCGTGTCGTAGGCGAGCTTTCTGTACAGTGTCGCACTTGTCGCCATGCCGATATGATGGAGCAGCAGCGTATAGCCGTCAGGCTCGGCGTTGGCGACGCGGCCGGCACCCAGCGTGCCGCCGGCACCGCCGACATTTTCGACGATGACCTGCTGGCCGAGATCCTTCGACATCGCTTCGGCGACGAGGCGCGTGACCGTGTCGGTCGGGCCGCCGGCCGCAAACGGCACCACAACGGTGATGGTGCGTTCGGGATAGGTCTGCGCGCCGGCAGTGAACCCATAAAGCGTGACGGCCGCGGCAGCAGCCAGAGTGGCGACAAATCTTCTCATCGTGATCTCCTCCCAGTGTATCAATCTCCAACCGCTGCGCGGGGTCCCTCTCAGCACCGCCTGCGGATGAAGCAACAACTAGCGCAAGCTAGCAGATTGCAACCGGAGGCAAACGGCAAACTGCTGATCAGCCCTATCCTAGTAGCCGTAGCCGCGCGCCATCGCCGCCGCGAAGACCGGGATGAGCAGGAAGATGAAAGCTTCGGCTCGGATGTAGGTCTTCACGGACGCAAGCTCGGCCGCCGGCACCTGGAACGAGGCATTGCCGCTCGCCTGCCTGTTCCAGGATATGAAGCGGACGGTTGGGATGATCGACAGCAGGCCGACAGCGCCGAACGCCGCTATCTTGGCCCAGAACACCCAGTTGTAGACGTAGAATTCCCAGCCCTTGAGGCCATAGAAGACGCGGCCGATGCCGACGACGATGATCAGCGCGGCGATGACGCCGTAATGGCGGTCGATGCCGGCGAGCCTCTTGAGCGTCGCAGCACCCAGATCGCCGCGGATCAGGACGAATTCGGCGCCGATGATTCCCGCCAGCGAAAACACCAGCAGATGATGGAAGATCGCAAGCGCAAGATCGGCGGTGTCCATGCTCTTTCCCTGGGTTTGACGGCGCCAATGCGCGCTTGAAAGTCGCGCCGGCAGGTGTTGAAATCGGCCTGCGGTGAAAAATAACACCGTCTCGCAAAATTCCCATAGCGGCGCCTGGATGATGGGCCGTGTTGCCCTGGCCCCTTGCGCCGCATCGGCGATTTGCTAATCGCTGGCGATCCGTGCGAGGCAGATCCCATGAACAATCCACAAGCGACCAGCGCTCCTGTCATCGAAACGAAGCGAACCATCCTGCGGGCACACCGGCTGGACGATTTCGACGCCTATGCCGCGATGTGGACCGATCCAGTGGTCACCCGTTTCATCGGGGGCAAGCCGCGCACGCGCGAAGAGAGCTGGATGCGCTTCCTGCGTCACGCCGGCCTGTGGTCGCTGCTCGGCTATGGCTTCTGGGCGATCGAGGAGAAGGCGACCGGGCGCTTCATCGGCGAGGCCGGGTTTCACGATCTGAAGCGCGACATGGAACCATCGATCGAAGGCATTCCCGAGGCCGGGTGGGCGCTGGTTCCGGCCGTGCACGGGGCGGGCTTCGCCACCGAGGTGGTTGCCCGCGTCCTGGCGTGGGGCGAAGCGATTTTCGGGCGCGAGAAGACCGTCTGCATCATCGATCCGGAAAACGGCGCTTCGCTGAGGGTGGCTGCCAAGTGCGGTTACCGGGAAGTGGTGAAGACCACCTATCATGACACTCCGACCGTCCTGCTGGCGCGGTGACCTGAGCGGCGAGGCTGCCCGCTGCCGGCGCCGGCATGATGGCGCCTGTCGCCAGCAATAATGACAGGCGGGCCCCGCCAAGAACCGCCGTGTGGTTCTGGTCAAATTGACCCTGAGCGAGCCTTCCAACCAGGACGCATTCTACGGCATGGCGTCCGCTGCCAGGCTTGCCCGCTCCAGCATGGAGGCGTCCTCGCCGAAGGCGCGGGTGGCGCGGGCCGCCGCCTCGAGCAGCGGACGCTTCATGCGCTGCAGAAATGCCGCGTCGACGCGCGTGCTGGGCCCAGCCAGAGTCAAGGCGCCGAGCAGGACGCCTCCCGGGCCGAACACCGGCGCCGACACGCCCCCCGTCTCGGGGTCCCGGTCGCCCACGGCGAGGCAGTTGCAGGTCTTGCGGATGGTCTCGTAGGGTTCGCCCTGCTGGCCCGAAAACGCTGCGAGCACGCGGCCGCCCGAGCCGAGCAGCAAAGGCAATACGTCGCCTTCGCGTATCGTGTAGCGGATCGGGTGCTTGGATTCGACGCGGTAGAGACAGGTGCGGACATCGCCCGAGCGAACATAGAAGGCAACGCTCTCCCAGCTTCGCTCGGAAAGATCGCGCATGATCGGCAGCAGGATATCGACCGCCACGACCGAACGCTGGTAGAGCGCACCGAGCCGAAAGGTCGCGGGTCCGACGCGGTAGCGCCCATTGTCGAGGCGCTCGAGCAATCGTCCGCGCAAAAGGGAATTCGCAAGCCGCAGGATGGTGCTCTTGTAGAGGCCGGTGCGCGCCGCGATTTCGGCCAGGCTGAGCGACCGGTCATCCGTGGTGAAGGCATCGAGGATGGCAATGGCCCGATCAAGCGCGGCAACACCGTCCGCCGAGGTGCGATCTATTTCCCCATTTGCCGATTTGCTTGGCGAGTCCATGGCGGTTCCAGTTTGAAGAAAGCCGAGCACGCGACTCTGTCGCGCCGCCAAATCGTTCTGTCCAGTAGAATATCGTTTCCGTTGACAGAACTCCGTAACATCTGCTTGAAATCGATGACGGGTCTGGATGCAGGCGCGTTTTGGCGGGCACCGGAGGAGGTGTCGTGATTTGGAGGAATCCCCATGCTGAACAGACGCAGATTTTTGATGAGCACCGCAGCCGTGGGTGCCGGGCTGATGACGTCGCATCTTTCTCCCGCTTTCGCCGAAGGCGCGCCCCAGATACAGCTCTTCGTGCCTGCCGCACCCGGTGGTGGCTGGGACCAGACGGCGCGCACGATCGACCAGGTGCTGCGCAGTGAAAAGCTCATCTCGGGTTCGCAGATCACCAATGTCGGCGGCGCCGGCGGCACTGTCGGGCTGCCGCAATTCATCAGCCAGTGGACCGGCAAAGGCAATTCCCTGATGGTTGCCGGCATGGTCATGGTTGGCGCCATCATTGCCAACAAGGCCGCGAACAATCTGACGCAAGTCACCCCGATCGCCCGCCTCACCGGCGAGTTCGAGGCCTTGGTCGTGCCGGCGGAGTCGCCGTTCAAGACGGCCGCTGATTTCGTCGCCGCGCTCAAGGCCGATCCGACAAAAGTTCCCGTCGCCGGCGGCTCCGCCGGCGGTTCGGATCACATCCTGTTCGGCTTGATTGCCAAGACGGTCGGCGTGCCGGCGACAAACCTGTCCTACGTGCCGTTCGCCGGCGGCGGTGAGGCATTGTCGGCGCTGCTCGGCAACCAGGTCGCGGCCGGCATCTCCGGCTTTGGCGAGTTCTCCGAGCAGGTCAAGGCGGGCGCGCTGCGGCTGCTCGCCATCTCGGCAGACAAGCGCCAGGACGGCATCGATGCGCCGACGCTGAAGGAGGCCGGCATCGATGTCGAGCTGTTCAACTGGCGCGGCGTCTTCGCACCGCCGGGCATTTCCGACGCCGACAAGGCGGCGATGGTCACAATGATCGAGACCATGGCCAAGAGCGATGCATGGGCAACCGAGTGCAAAAACCGCAACTGGACGCCCATCCTTTTGACTGGCGACGACTACGCAAAATTCCTCACCGAGGACACGGCCCGCATCACCGCGATCCTCAAGGATCTCGGCCTCGCCTGATGTCTTCAGGGGGCGGTTAGAGTGCCGCCCCCTTCCCATCTCGCCTGCCGCATGGACATATGATGCGGCGAAACTGCGGATGCGGTCGGCTGGAGGATGCCGGCCACCTTGGGAGGACACCGATGAGCACCAGCGACCCTCAGGCGGCGGCGCCGCGCCTTGCCATGCCCGAATTGTTGATCGGCGTCGGGCTTCTCGCCTGCGCCGGGGCCGTAGCCTGGCAGACCTTGGCGATCCCGGTGTCGCCGCTCTATTCCAAGGTCGGGCCGACCGTCTTTCCCTATATCACCATGACCGGCATGATCGTGCTTTCGCTGCTGCTCATCCTCGCAGCGCTGCGCGGCGGCTGGCAGCCGGAGGAAGAAAAGGAAACGCCGACCGACTGGAAGGCGATGGGCATCGTCGTTATCGGGCTGGTGGCAAACCTGGTGCTGATCCAGCCGCTCGGCTTTACCGCCGCCTCGGTCATTATGTTCGTTCTGGTCTGCTACGGCTTCGGCAGCAAGCGCACACTGCGTGACGCAGTGCTCGGCCTGATCCTGGCGCTGGCCGCCTATTTCGGCTTCGCCAGGGCGCTTGGCGTCAACATCGGTGCCGGTTTCATCGAGAACCAGCTGAACACGGTCATCGATGCGTTCATCACCGTGTTGAGGGGCTGACGCCATGGAAACGCTCGGACATCTCGCACATGGCTTCTCGGTCGCCTTCACCCCGGTCAACCTTCTGTGGTGCCTGCTTGGCACCACGCTTGGCACCGCCATCGGCGTGCTGCCCGGTCTTGGGCCGGCGCTGACCATCGCGCTGCTTTTGCCGATCACCTATCAGGTGGCGCCGGAGGCATCCTTCATCCTGTTCGCCGGCATCTACTACGGCGCCATGTACGGCGGTTCGACGACGTCGATCCTGCTCAACACGCCCGGCGAAAGCGCCACCATCGTCACTGCGTTGGAAGGCAACAGGATGGCGCGTTCCGGCCGTGGCGGTGCGGCGCTCGCCACGTCGGCGATCGGCTCGTTCGTCGCTGGCACGATCGGCACGATGGGCGTTGCCTTCCTGGCGCCGGTGGTGGTCAAATTCGCGCTGGCCTTCGGTCCGGCCGAATATTTCTCGCTGATGGTGCTGGCCTTCATCACCGTTTCGGCGGTGCTCGGCTCGTCGTCGGTGCGCGGCCTGACCAGCCTGTTCGCCGGCTTCGTCATCGGCATGATCGGCGTCGACCTGCAGACCGGCCAGCCGCGCTTCACCTTCGGCACGAACGAACTGCTCGATGGCGTCGATGTCATCATTGCCGCGGTCGGCCTGTTTGCCGTCGGCGAGACGCTCTACATGGCCTCGCGCCGCTATGCAGGCAAGGACGAGATCGTGCCGCTGAAGGGCTCGCTCTACATGACGGCGGCCGAATGGGGGCGTTCGTGGAAGCCGTGGCTGCGCGGCGCTGCTATCGGCTTCCCGATCGGCGCCATGCCGGCCGGCGGCGCCGAGATCCCGACATTCCTGTCCTACGCCATCGAAAAGAAGCTGTCGAAGCACAAGGAGGAGTTCGGCACGGTCGGCGCCATCGAAGGCGTCGCCGGCCCGGAAGCCGCCAACAATGCGTCTGCAGCCGGCGTGCTGGTGCCGATGCTGACGCTCGGCCTGCCAACGTCGGCGACGGCGGCGATCATGCTGTCGGCCTTCCAGAGCTACGGCATCAATCCCGGACCGCTGCTACTCACGACCCAGGGCGATCTCGTCTGGGGGCTGATCGCCAGCCTGTTCATCGCCAACGTCATCCTGGTCATCCTCAACCTGCCGTTGATCGGGCTGTGGGTGCGGTTGCTGAAAATCCCGGCGCCGCAGCTTTATGCCGGCATCCTGGTGTTCGCGACGGTCGGCACCTATGGTATTTCGCAGTCGCCCATCGACCTCGTCATCCTCTATCTGCTGGGAGCGGCCGGTTTCCTGATGCGGCGGTTCGATTTCCCGACCGCGCCTGTCATTATCGGCATGATCCTTGGGCCGCTCGCCGAAACCCAGTTCCGCCGGGCGATGACCATCTCGAATGGCGACTGGTCGGTGTTCTACACCCACAAGCTGTCGCTGACGCTGCTGACGCTCGCCTTCATCGGCCTCGCCGGCCCGCATATCTGGGCCTTCATCGAGCATCGGCGTCGGCGCGGACCGGAGCATGTGCCCGGCGATGCCTGATCGATCCATGATGCCATGACAGAACTGCTTTCCGGTATCCGCGTCCTTGACCTGACCAATGTGCTGGCCGGTCCCTACTGCGCCTATCAGCTGGCGCTGCTTGGCGCCGATGTGATCAAGGTCGAGGCGCCGCAAGGCGGCGACCTGGCCCGCCAGCTCGGCGGCTCGCCAAAGCTGAACAGCGCCGGCATGGGCGCATCGTTCCTGGCGCAGAACGCCGGCAAACGGTCGGTGGTGCTCGACCTCAAGAAGCAAGCCGATCGCGAGCGCTTTTTCGATCTGGTGGCCAGCGCCGATGCCCTGGTGGAGAATTTCCGCCCGGGCGTGATGGATCGGCTGGGGCTTGGCTACGAGGCGCTGAAGACGGTGCGTCCAGGCCTCGTCTATTGCGCGATATCGGGTTTCGGCCAGACCGGGCCGATGCGCGACAATCCCGCCTATGACCAGATAATCCAGGGCCTGTCGGGGATCATGAGTATCACCGGCACACCGGAAACGGCGCCGCTGCGGGTCGGCTATCCCGTGGCCGACACGCTTGGCGGACTGGTCGGCGCGTTCGCCATCGCCTCGGCGCTGGTGCGGCAGAAGACGAGCGGCGAGGGTGCCTTTCTCGACGTCTCGATGCTCGAATGCACACTTTCCGCGCTTGGCTGGCCGGTTTCCAACTATCTGACCGCAGGCATCGACCCCAAGCCGATGGGCAATGAGAACATGACGGCGGCACCCTCCGGTGCGTTTCGCACCGGCGACGGGCTCATCAATATCGCCGCCAACAAGCAGGAACAGTTCGTGACGCTGTGCCGGCTGATCGGCCGGCCGGAACTGGCCCTGGATGCCCGCTTTGCCGAGCGCGAGACGCGCAAGCGCAACCGTGCGGCGCTTAAAGTCGAGATCGAGCACGCCCTGGCGGGCGCGCCGGCTGCGGCCTGGGAAGAGATGCTCAATCGCGCCGGCGTGCCTGCCGGCAGGGTGCTGACGATCCCGCAAGTGCTGGCCGAGCCGCAAGTCCTCGAACGCCAGGTGACCGCGAATTTCGACGATGTGGCTGGTATGGACAAACCGCTGACCGTTCTGCGCGGCGGCTTCATGGTCGACGGCGAGGCGCCCTTGCCGACAAAGCCGCCGCCGGCGCTCGGCGAACATATGGGCGAGGTGTTCGCCGACCTGCCACCGCGCGTCAACACAAAGGCAAGCGCATGAGCGGCACGGAGAAGAAGACAGGCCGTGAGCGCGGCGAGGAATGGTGGCAGACCGACATCATCGAGATGCGGCCTGGTGTCATCCGGCTGCGCGGCTACGAGATCCAGGATCTGATCGGCCGCGTCAGCTTCCCGGCGATGATCTGGCTGATGCTGCGCGGCGAACTGCCCAGCGAGGATCAGGCCGCGCTGCTCGGCATTGCGCTCGGTGCCGCCGTCGACCACGGACCGCAGGCGCCATCGATCGCCATCGCGCGCATGGCTGCAACCTGCGGCGTCGGTATCAACAGCGCCATGGCCTCGGCCATCAACGTTCTCGGCGACGTGCATGGAGGCGCCGGCGAGCAGGCGCTTTCCTTCTATGGTGACATTGCCGTGGCGATCGATGCCGGGATGACGCTGAATGAGGCGGTCTCGGCGCGGCTCGACCGGTTCTTCGCCGAGGAGAAGGGCTATGTGCCGGGACTCGGACATCGCTTCCATCCCGTCGACCCGCGCGCGCCGCGCTTGCTGGAACTGATCCGCGAATTCGCCGCACGCGGTGCCGTCAATGGACGTTTCGCCGACATCGCCGCTGCGATCGAGGCTGACGTCGAACGCCGCAAGGGGAAAAAAATACCGCTCAACATCGATGGCGCCACCGCCGTCATCTATGGCGAACTCGGTTTTCCGCCGCCGCTGACGCGAGGGCTTTTCGTGCTGTCGCGCTCGGTCGGCATCCTGGCGCATGCTTGGGAGCAGTCGCAGCAGGCCGAGCGAAACAAGGGGCCGCTGCCGCGCGAGTGGCTGTGGGCCTATACCGGCACGCCGGTGCGGCCGTTTCCCGAAAGCGATGACCCCGGCGAGTGAGGCTTTACGCCTTGTCCACCTGCATAGGCTGGGGAAGCTTCAGCGTCTTCACCAACGTTGAAAGATCCGGCTCGTCGATGAGCATGGCCGCATCGGCTGGTGCCAGCCAGGCCCGCTGGCGTCGTTTGGCTTCCTGCCAATCGGCCAGTTCCTCCGTTACCTCGAGCAGATAGACGATGACGTCGACGCGGACAAAGCGATTGGCCAGCCGCTTCCAGTAGGAATAGGTGCCTGCCGGCTGCTTCAGCGTCTTGCCGAGTACGCCGGCTTCCTCCTGCGCCTCGATGGTGGCCGCCTTGCGCCCGCTCTTGCCCTTCATCGGCCAGCCCTTGGGTACGATGAAGCGCCTGGTGGTGCGCGACGTAACCAGCATGACCTCGATGTCGCCGCGCGCGATCAGCCGAAAGGGAACAGCCGCCACCTGGCGGATTCTTTCGCCCTTTTTTGCCTTGCGTACGGCTTTCTTCTTGGTGGCTGCCATTCGTCAATCCAGTCGATGCAATGCCGCATAGCGCGACAAGGCGTCGTTGCAAAACCAAAACTTTCGCATGTGCCGCCAAAACTTTCGCATATGCCGAAAGACACTCGAAATACCTAAGTCGGCTAAATAAATGAAAAAGGCCTTGTTGTCAGCGGCAATTGCTCACGGCGGTGGTGCCGATTATCTGGGTCTGGCAGCTTGGCTTGAGCTGCTGCACGACCGGGGGCGGTTGCTGAACGATCTGGCGGTCCTGGGCGCGGTACTGCCGCTGTTGCTGCTGATATTGCTGCCGCTGTATCCTGTTTTGCAGGATTTGCAGGTCGTTCTGCCGGATCAGCGCATTGTTGCCGGTAGCGGAATTGAGCGCTTGTGCGGAAGCCGGCAGGCAAACGCCCGCCAGCACTGCCGTGGCCAGCATTGCCACTGTGAAGATCGTTGATGGCCGAAGTGCCGACATTCGCTCATTCCCGCGCAAAAAACTCTGCCCACTGATATAGGACGTTTGCGCGGCGATGCCATGGCCAGCGGGTCGAGCGACCAAATCTGCTTGTCACCCCCGAAGGTCGCTTCGCGGCGGCGGAGAATCTGCCTGGCAACCCCGCATTGCACTTGACGGAGGCCGTCGATTCGCCGCTCTATCGGGTCGGCGCCGGCCTTGAGCTGAATGGCGTCAATGGCGTCGGCATGTCCGTCAGATATAATGGCGCCTTCGGCGAAACGGTTAAACAGAACGCGATCAGCGCGTCTCTCAAGGTCGGTTTCTAGCTGGCCCGAGGCGGAGCCGGGCGGGAGGGATCTTGATGAGGAAGTACGCGCATTTCGTGGCGATGCTGGGTGTTGCCTGCACCGTCGGCGTGGCGGCCGTGGCGGCACAAACCAAGAGCGACAAGGCGGTCGCGGCACCCGCTGCCGCGGATGCGCCGCAGTTGCCCGGCGGCGCGTCGGCACTGTCTGAAACCCACGGCGACTGGACGGTCAATTGCCAGATATCGGGCACGGCCAAGACCTGCAGCCTGTCGCATCAGCAATTCAACAAGCAAAGCAATCAGCGGCTGCTGGCGATCGAGCTGTCGAGCAAGACCGGCGAGGATGCCACGGGCACGCTTGCGTTGCCGTTCGGCCTGGCGCTGGCCAAGGGGGTCAGCCTGACCATCGACGATCAGAAGCTGGACGGCAGCCTGGCGTTCAACACCTGCCAGGTCGTCGGCTGTCTGGTGCCGGTGGTGTTCGATGCGACTGTCACGCCACTGCTGAAATCAGGCACCACACTGAAGATCGACGCTTTCGCGGCAGACACCGGACAAGCGGTGAGCTTCTCCATTCCGCTCAACGGCTTCGCCGGCGCGCTTGCCCGGACCGCCGAGCTTTTGACCAATTGATGTAGAGCCGCAGGACTTAAAGCGCGCCGCCTGAATGCCGTCTCGCGGCAGGGCGGTGCGTCACTGCAGCAGAACGTCTTTCAGCTCAAACGACGATCGTTTTAAGCCTTTCGGCGATCAGGGCGGCGAGCCGCGCCGCCACATCGTCCTTGCTCATCTCCGGCCATTCCTCGACACCGGCCTTTGACACGATCCGCACCCGGTTGCGATCGCCGCCCATCACGCCCGAAGAACCGACGCCGCTTCCCTGCGACACGTCGTTGGCAACGATGAGATCGGCGCCTTTCTTCTTGAGCTTGGCCTCGGCGTTGCGCAGGAGATCCTGTGTCTCGGCGGCGAAGCCGATAACCAGGCCGGGTCGCTGGCTGTGATGGCCGACGCCGGCGAGAATGTCGGGATTCTCGACCATGCGCAGCACCGGCGGCCCTTCGCCGGCGACCTTCTTGATCTTCTCACCCGCCGAGTTCTCGGTGCGCCAGTCGGCCACGGCGGCGACGAACACCGCCGCGTCCGCGGGCAGGAGCTGTTCCACCGCGTAGCGCATCTCTTGCGCCCGTTCGACATGGATGGTCTTCACGCCAGCCGGATCGGCAATGCCGACAGGGCCGGAGACGAGGTGCACATCGGCGCCGAGCCTGGCCAGTGCTGCCGCTATGGCATGGCCCTGCTTGCCGGACGAACGGTTGGCGATGTAGCGCACCGGGTCGATCGGCTCATGCGTCGGGCCGGAGGTGACGATGATCTTGCGCCCCGACAGCGGCTTCGGGCCGACATCGAGCAGCGCCTCGATCGCAGCGACGATCTCCAGCGGTTCGGCCATGCGGCCTTCGCCCGCCTCATTGCTTTCGGCCATCTCGCCCTTGGCCGGACCAACGAAGGTGACGCCGTCCTTCTGCAGCGTCGCGCGGTTGCGGCGGGTGGCCGGATGCGCCCACATTCTGGTGTTCATGGCCGGCGCCATCAACACCGGCTTGTCCGTGGCGATGAGCACCGTGGAGGCCAGATCGTTGGCGTGGCCGTTTGCGAGCTTGGCCATCAGGTCGGCGGTGGCGGGCGCCACCACCAGCAGATCGGCCTCGCGCGACAGCCTGATGTGGCCGACATCGTGCTCGTCCTGGCGGTCGAACAGTTCGGTAAAGACATGGTCGGCGGAGAGCGCGCCGGCCGACAGCGTGGTGATGAATTCCTGTGCCGCCGATGTCATGATCACCCGCACCGCCGCACCACGCTCGCGCAGCCGGCGGATCAGATCGAGCGCCTTGTAGGCGGCGATGCCGCCGCCAATGATGAGCAGGATGCGCTTGCCGGAGAGGCTCATGCCTGAGACCAGTTCCTGTCCAGTGTCATGCCGGCTTCAGCGCCGGTTCGATATCGGTATGGATGAAATCATTACCCTTGAAAAGCAGCGGCAGGTTTCGCGTCTTGGCCAAGGCGTAAGCGAAACAGTCGCCCATGTTGAGATCAGCACGATGATGAGATCCACGGCCATAGAGAGAGTAGGCAAGCCGTGCGACTTCAAGCTGCGCTAAATCAAAAGGAACTACCGTCAACTCGAGAAGATCGATTAGCAGTTTGAGTTCGTTGACGTTAACGCCATCACTCGACCGGCTCGCGACACAATGCGCCTCCAGCAGCGTCGCTGCGCTTACCAGTGCAACAGATGAGGTACCGAAAACGTCGACGAATGCAGCGGCATCCGGCTCCGCGCCAAGGATTGCGATCAACGCCGAGGTATCGACCGCGACTGTCACAGAAGTCCCTCGTCCCACATATGGTCAGTAATCGCTTTGAGATCAAAAGGGCGTTCCAGCTTCCGCCCGAGCGCCAAGATTTCGTCACGGGAAGCCTTCAGTCGCCACGCCCCATTCTCAAGCCTGGTTTTTGGGATTGCCGCCTCACGCAAGGCATCCCGCACTTCCTGCTCCATCGAAACGCCGCGCGCGGCGGCGCGCTCGCGGAGCACCTGCTTCACGTTGTCGTCAAGGTTGCGGACTGTTATTGTGCTCATGGTCTTGCTCCATGCCGCTTAATATAGGCGACAAGCAGCGTGCATGCAATGACAGCATTGCTGTCATTGCATGCACTCAGATGATCTTCCAGGCGATATAGACGAGCGTCAGCGCGATGACCCACAGTGCCCAGCGGCCGGAGCGGCTGTAGCGCGCCTCGGCCTTGCCAATGGCGTGGGCGGTGGTTTCGTCGAAGCGCAGGCCGTGCTCGGCCATCAGGTCGATCTCGCGCGACAGCCGGTCGGTGCGCGCCGCAAGCTCGGGAATCTGGCGGGCCAGCGTGAGCAGCGCCCTGGCGCCGTCACGCGCATCGATCATCATGCCACGCGGCCCAAGATTGCCTGATATCCAGTCGCCGACCACCGGCTCGGCCGTCTTCCACATGTTGAAGGCCGGGTCGAGCGTGCGCGCCACGCCCTCGACCACCACCATGGTCTTCTGCAACAGGATCAATTCGGGCCGCGTCGCCATGTCGAAGAGTTCGGTGACCTCGAACAGCAGCGTCAGAAGCTTGGCCATCGAGATGGTCTCGGCCGGCTGGCCATGGATCGGCTCGCCGATGGCCCGGATCGCCTGCGCGAAGGCTGCAACATTGTGCTGGCGCGGCACATAGCCGGCCTCGAAATGGACCTCGGCGACACGCAGATAGTCGCGCGTGATGAAGCCATAGAGAATTTCGGCGAGGAAGCGGCGCTCCTTCTTGCCGAGCCTGCCGGCAATGCCGAGATCGACGGCAACGATGGTGCCGTTTGCCTCGACGAACAAATTGCCCGGATGCATGTCGGCATGAAAGAACCCGTCGCGCAGCGTGTGGCGCAGGAACGACTGGATGAGGTTTGCTGCGATCGCCTTCAGTTCATGGCCGGCGGCCTCCAGGCCGGCAATGTCGTTCATCTTGACACCGTCGACCCATTCCATGGTCAAGACGTCGCGGCCGGTGCGCTCCCAGTCGACGGACGGCACGCGAAAGCCGGGGTCATCCCTGGTGCTTTCGCCGAGCTCCGAGAGAGCCGCCGCCTCGAGGCGAAGATCCATCTCGATCTTGGTGGTCTGTGCCAGCGTCTGGGTGACCTCGACCGGCCGCAGCCGGCGTGACGAGGGGATGTATTTCTCCTGCAGGCGAGCGGCGAGGAAATAGCTTTCGAGATCCTGGAAAAAACGGCGGCGCACGCCTGGCCGGATCACCTTGACCGCCACCTTGGTGGCAATGCCGTCATGGAGAGCGTCGGCGGCATGGACCTGGGCGATGGAGGCGGCGGCGACCGGGTCGCCGAATTGCGTATAGAGGGCGCCGATCTTGCGCCCGAGCGAAGCCTCGACCGCCGCGATGGCCTCGGCCCGGGGGAAGGTGTGCATCTTGTCCTGCAACGTGGCGAGATCGAGCGCCATGTCGTTGCCGACGACGTCGGGCCGCGTCGCCAGGAACTGGCCGAGCTTTACATAAGATGGACCGAGCCGGACGACCGCCTTGGCCAGCCGGTCGCTGCGCTCATAGGCCAGCGCGCGGCGGCGGGTGAGCAGCCGCGCCATCCGCCATCCGAACTTCGGCAGGCCCGACAGCTCCTCACCCGGCAGAGCGGCGACGACACCCTCGCGGACCAGCACCCAGCCGGCCCTTACGAGCCGGAATCCTGCACTGACATTGCTCATGGCAGCGCCGATCCTGCCGGCTCTTTGAACCGGCATAGCACGCGTCGGTTGTGAGAAATGCGGCCCGGCCTCAAAGCTTCCAGCCCGAATGAAGTGCTGCAATACCGCCGGAATAGTTGCGGAAGGAAACGCGGTCGAAGCCGGCGCGGGAAATCATCGTCGCGAAATTCTGCTGATTGGGAAACCTGGCGATCGATTCGACCAGATAGGAATAGGGTTCGCCGTCGCCAGTGACCATCTTGCCGATCTTGGGAATGGCGTTGAACGACCAGGCTTCGTAGGCCTTGTCGAGAAGCGGCATCTCGACCTCGGAAAACTCCAGGCACAGGAAGCGCCCGCCGGGCTTCAGCACGCGAAACGCTTCGCCCAAGGCCACCTCGATGCGCGGTACGTTGCGGATACCGAAAGCGATGGTGTAGGCATCGAATGTGGCATCAGGGAAGGGCAGTTCCTCGGCGTTGGCCTCGACGAAATCGGTGTTGCCGGACAGGCCCTTCTTTTCGGCCCGGTCGCGGCCGACAGCCAGCATCGAGCCATTGATGTCGAGCACGGTGGCATGGGCATTGCCGTGGCTGGCATCGACGATGCGGAAGGCGATGTCGCCGGTGCCGCCGGCAACGTCCAGCACGCGCCAGCCGATCCTTTTGGGAGGATTGAGCCAGGTGACCATGGCGTCCTTCCACAGCCGGTGCAGGCCGGCCGACATCAGATCGTTCATCAGGTCGTAGCGGTTGGCGACCTTGTGGAAAACATCGTTGACCAGGGACTGCTTGTCGCCAGCCCCTACACGCTTGAAACCATAGGAAGTTTCCATGCCGCCCGCGGCCGTGGTTCTCTCAACTGACATTTTTTTGATCCGTCATAAAACCGGCGGGACCATAGCCGATCGATGGTGCGGGCGCTATTGTTTAAGGCGCGGTGTTCAGCCGCGCTTCCAGGTGGCGGGTTTTCGAGACCTGGACGGACCGACGGGATGATTGAATGCCTTTGAAAGCGGAACTGCACTGCCACATCGAAGGGGCAGCGGCGCCCGAACTCGTCGTCCGCCAGGCGCAGAAATACGGCAAGGACACCTCGCCCTATATCCAGAACGGTTCCTTCGTCTGGCACGATTTCACCTCCTTCCTGGCGGCTTATGATTTTTCCGCCGATCTGTTCCGGACCGAGGAGGACTATGCGCGGCTGGCCGACCACTATCTGACCAGTCTCGCTCGCGATGGCGCCATCTATTCCGAAGTGTTCACCTCGCCGGACCACGCGAAAAAGGCCGGGCTGTCGCCGAAAGCCTATACCGATGCGCTCGGCGAAGGCATGGCCCGCGCCAAGGCCAAGACCGGCATCGAGGGCCGCATGATCGTTACCGGCGTGCGCCATGTCGGCGTCGAGTCGATCGAGCAGGCGGCGCGCTTCGCGGCGCGCTGCGGGCATCCGCTGGTCACCGGTTTCGGCGTTGCCGGCGATGAGCGCATCGGCGATATGGAGGACTATGTCAGGGCTTTCGAGATCGCCCGCGAAGCCGGGCTCGGCATCACCATCCATGCCGGCGAACTGACGGGCTGGGAGACCGTCCAGGCGGCGCTCGATCATATCCGTCCGTCCCGCATCGGCCATGGCGTGCGCGCCATCGAGAACCTGGACCTGGTCCGGCGCATCGCCGACGAGGGCGTCGTGCTGGAATGCTGCCCCGGTTCCAACATCGCGCTCAAGGTGTTCGACAGTTTTGCCGACCATCCGTTTCCGTCCCTGCAGGCGGCAGGCTGCAAGGTGACGCTCAATTCCGATGATCCGCCGTATTTCTGGACCTCGCTGAAGCGCGAATACGAGATTGCCGCCGAGCATTTCTCGATGAACGAAAAGGCGCTGGCCGCCGTTACCCGTACAGCCATCGAAGCCGCTTTCGTCGACAGAAAGACAAAGACGGCACTTCTTGCCCGGTTGAGCAGCGCGGCACGCTGATTTCCGCCGACAAAGCTGTGGTCGGTGCGGGCCAAGCGGTTCCTTGGCCGGCGCATTGCCGCTAGGGTTCGCCCAGGCAGCTTGAAGCGCGGCGCGTCCGAAAGGGCCATGCGCGCATTTTCGGGCGCAGGCATCAGGAGAACACCATGAAGGGCGTCACCGTCGTCGACCACCCGCTTGTCCAGCACAAGCTGACCATCATGCGCAAGAAGGAAACCTCGACGGCCGGCTTTCGCCGGCTGCTGCGCGAAATCTCGCTGCTGCTCGGCTACGAGGTCACCCGCAACCTCGAACTGACGACGACGACCATCGAGACGCCGATGGAAACCATGGAAGCGCCGACGCTTGAGGGCAAGAAGCTGGTCTTCGCCTCGGTGCTGCGCGCCGGCAACGGCTTGCTGGAAGGCCTGCTCGACCTGGTACCGGCGGCGCGCGTCGCCCATGTCGGTCTCTACCGCGATCACGAAACGCTGGAAGCGGTCGAATATTTCTTCAAGGCGCCGAGCGATCTCGCCGACCGGCTGGTGATCGTCGTCGATCCGATGCTGGCCACCGCCAATTCGGCGATCGCGGCGATCGACAAGCTGAAAGAGCGTGGCGCCACCAACATCCGTTTCCTTTGCCTGCTGGCGGCGCCTGAAGGCATCGAGCGCTTCATCAAGGCGCATCCGGACGTTCCCGTCTTCACCGCTTCGATCGACCGCCAGCTCAACGAGAAGGGCTACATCATGCCGGGCCTCGGCGACGCTGGCGACCGCATGTACGGGACCAAGTAATTTACCAATTGTTTACGCAAAGGCGGGTTTCTGGCGCCCGTTAAACCGGCAAACATCATCAAGGCATAAGGATCGGCTGTCACAAAGGCCGATCCATGCTGCGCAAACTTCTGATCCTCGCCGTTTTCGCCGGTACATCGGCCTCGATACCGATTGTGTATCAGTCGAATCCGCAACTCGTCGAAAACCTGCTGAGGTCGGCGGTGCCGGGCAAACAAGCGGTCGAAGCCCAACCAGACGTCAATCTGGCATCGATGCCCAACAAGCCCGCGGCACCGCTGCCGATGGGCCGCAAGGTGGTCGTCGCGGCTGACGAGCGCGGACATTTCTCATCGGCTTTCAAGTTCAACGGACGTCAGATCGACGGCATGATCGACACAGGTGCGACATTGGTCGCCATCAACATTTCGACGGCGCGCAGAATCGGCCTGTCGTTGAACGCTTCCGACTTCAACCGCGAGGTCAACACCGCCAACGGCACCATCAAGGCGGCCGTGGCCATGATCGACCGCCTGCAGATCGGCAACATCACGGTCAATGACGTCCAGACCATCGTGCTCGACGACAGGGCGCTGCGCACCAATCTGATCGGCATGAGCTTCCTCAACCGGCTCGACAAATACCAGGTCGAGAACGGCACGCTGCTGCTCGTCCAGTAAGGCCGTTCGTTCTCCGTAATTTCCAAGGGAAAGCGTTATGCGCTTTTCCCGGGAAGCCGTTTCACACTTTTCCTGGAATTGCTTTAGCCGCGCGGCAGAATCCGCCGGATGACCGACTTGTCGGCGGGCGGCTTGGAGGCACCGACCGTATAGGCCGAAAGCACGGTTGCCGCCGCCGCCTCGGCATCCGCCAATGAGCGGGCATGGACCAGCGCCAGCGGCTCGCCGATCCCAACCTCCGCACCGACCGGCAACAGCCTGGTGATGCCGGCCGCGGGGTCGATCTGGTCGTCCGGCCGCGTGCGCCCACCTCCCAGGCCGACCACGGCGAGCCCGATATCGCGGGTGGCGATGCCGGTGACGAAGCCGTTTGCCGTTGCCTTGACGGCAAATTCGATCGCCGCCGCCGGCAGATACTTTTCCGGCTTTTCGATGAAATCGGCGGGGCCGCCAAGCGCGGCCACCATGCGTGCGAAAGTGGCGGCGGCGCGGCCGCCGGCGAGCGTCTCGGTGGCGCGCCGCATGCCATCCTGGTTGGACGATACCAGCCCGGCCGACTGCAGCATTTCGGCGGCCAGCGCCAGCGTCACGTCCTCGAGCCGACGGTCACGATACCGGCCGGTGAGGAAATCGACGGCGTTGCGCACCTCGACGGCGTTGCCGGCGGCCGACGCCAGCGGCTCGTTCATGCCGGTGATCAACGCCGAAGCCTTCAGTCCGGCGCCGTTGGCGATCTCAACAAGGCTGTTGGCGAGTGCAGTGGCGTCGCGCGATTTTTCCATGAAGGCGCCGTTGCCGACCTTGACGTCGAGCACCAGCGATTGCAGCCCGGCCGCCAGCTTCTTCGACAGGATCGAAGCGGTGATCAGCGGCACCGATTCGACCGTGCCGGAGACGTCGCGAATCGCATAGAGCCGTCGATCGGCGGGCGCGAGGTCGGCGGTCTGGCCGATGATGGCACAGCCTGTTTCGAGCACCGCCTTGCGAAACAGCGCGACGTCGGGCTGGCTGATGTAGCCGGGGATGGCATCCATCTTGTCCAGCGTGCCGCCGGTGTGGCCAAGGCCACGGCCCGAGATCATCGGCACATAGGCGCCGCAGGCGGCGACGATCGGCGCCAGCATCAGCGAGACATTGTCGCCAACGCCGCCGGTCGAATGCTTGTCGGTGACCGGGCCGGGCAGGTCCGACCAGTCGAGCACGTCGCCGGAATCGCGCATCGCCAGCGTGAGCGCCACGGCCTCGTCGCGGCTCATGCCGTTGAAGAACACCGCCATGGCGAAGGCGCCAGCCTGGCCATCGGTAACGGCGCCTGACGTCACGCCCTCGACGAAGCCGGCGATCTCCTCTTCCGACAGCCTGAGGCCATCGCGCTTGCGGCGGATGATTTCCTGGGGAAGCATCAGATCTCCAGCAGTCCGTCGCGAAACACGCGCTGCAGGATCGTCGCCAGCCGCGCGCCGCCTACCGGTGCCATGTCCTTGGTCTCCTGGTGCGAAAGCTCGGCCCCGGTCATGCCGGCGGCCAAATTGGTGATGACCGAACAGGCGGCGACGCGCAGTCCGAGGAAGCGGGCGAGAATGACCTCCGGTACGGTCGACATGCCGACTGCATTGGCGCCCATGATGCGCGCCATGCGGATCTCGGCCGGCGTTTCGAAGCATGGGCCGGAGAACCACATATAGACGCCCTTGTGCAGGGTGGTGCCGGTCGCATTTGCCGCCCGTTCGATGGCCTGGCGGATGCCGGCATCATAGGCTTCAGTCAGGCCGACGAAACGCCGGTCGCTTGGTTCGCCGATCAGCGGGTTGGTGCCCGAGAAATTGATGTGGTCCGATATCAGCATCACCGAGCCCGGCGGCATGTCCGGATCGACCGAGCCGGCGGCATTGGTGAGGATCAGCTTCGTGATGCCGATGCCGGCAAGCACTTCCAGCACCGGCCGCATCGCCGCGGCAACGCCGTGCTCGTAGTAATGGGCGCGGCCCGAAAGCATCAGCACCGGCACGCCGGCAAACAGCCCTGCCACCACTTCGCCGGCGTGCCCGGTGACACCGCTTCTGGGAAAACCGGGCAGGTCGGCATAGGAGATGCGGATCGGGTCCTCGATCTGGTCGACCAGACCGCCGAGGCCCGAACCGAGCACCAGTGCCGTGGCCGGCGCCAGGCCGTCCAGCCTTTCGACGAGATGATCCAGGGCTTTTTCCGTCATCGCTGCCAGCTGTTCATTTGAGCCCGTTGTTCATTTCAAAATATCGCCGCGGAAGCCGTAAGGCAGCATGTCGCCCATGGTCACGGTCTCGGCCACACCTGCATTGTCGCAGAGATAGAGCTTTGTTTCCGGCCGGCAGAATTCGGCCAGCCGCTGCCGGCAGCCGCCGCAAGGCGAGCATTTCGCCATGCGTTCGGCGATGACGGCGATTTCGACGATCTTGCCGCCGCCGCCCATAATGTAGTGGCCGAGCGCCGTGGTCTCGGCGCACCAGCCTTCCGGATAAGAGGCGACTTCGATGTTGGCGCCGGTAAAGACGCGCCCGTCTTCGGTTCGCAAGGCAGCGCCGACCGGAAACTTCGAATAGGGCGCGTAGGCCCTGGCCATGGCGGCCTTGGCGGCCTCGAACAGATCATGCGACATTCAGGTGTTCTCTCCGATGATCGTGTTCAAAACCCGGCGCAAAGCCGACCTGCCGCTCAACGTTCCTTGACATAAGGCACGCCGCCGGCGCGTGGCGGGATTGCCTTGCCGATGAAGCCGGCGAGCAGGATGACGGTGAGGATGTAGGGCAGCGCCTGCATGAACTGTGCCGGCACCTTGCCGATGATGGGCAGCGGTGATCCCTGCAGGCGGATCGACGCCGCGTCCAGGAAGCCGAACAGAAGGCAGGCGAACATGGCGTTGACCGGCTTCCACTTGGCAAAGATCAGGGCTGCCAGCGCGATATAGCCCTTGCCGGCGGTCATGTCCTTCACGAATCCGCCATTTTGCACCATCGACAGGTAGGCGCCGGCAATGCCGGTGAGGATGCCGGTGCAGATCAGCGCCCTGTAGCGCAGCCAGGCGACCGATATGCCGGCGGTATCGACGGCGGCCGGGTTCTCGCCTACGGCGCGCAGCCTGAGGCCAAAACGGGTGCGAAACAGCACCCACCAGGTGAACGGCACCATCAGGAAGGCAAGATAGACCAGGATCGAGTGGCCCGACAGGAGCTCGGCATAGATCGGTCCGATGACCGGCACGTCGCGGATGGCCTCGGCGCCCGGCAAGGTGATGGCCTCGAAGCGCTCGCCCGGTTGCAGCGCCGGCGTGCGCCCGCCCTGCTGGAACCAGGCCTGGCCGAGGATGATGGTCGAGCCGGCGGCGATGAAGTTGATCGCCACGCCGGAGACGATCTGGTTGCCGCGATGGGTGATCGAGGCAAAGCCGTGGATCATGGCAAAGGCGACCGAGATCAGGATGGCCATGCCGAGGCCGAGAAAGGCCGAATGGAACACGGAAGCGGCGGCCGCACCGGCGAAGGCGCCGACCAGCATCTTGCCTTCGAGGCCGATGTCGAAGATGCCGGCGCGTTCCGAATAGAGCCCGGCGAGGCAGGCAAGCAGCAGCGGCACCGAGAGGCGGATGGTGGAGTCCAATGTCTGGATGATCGCGTTGAACACATCCATCTCAGGCACCTTTCCCCTTGACCGCTTCCATGCCAACCGATCGCGGACTGAACGAGGCGAACAGCGCCTGGATGTAGGGCCGGAACATGTGCTCGAGGGCACCGGCAAACAGGATCACCAGGCCTTGAATGATGACGATCATGTCGCGGCTGATTGCCGGCATCTCGAAGGCGAGCTCGGCGCCGCCCTGGTAGAGCATGCCGAACAGGATTGCCGCCAGCACGATGCCAACAGGGTGCAGGCGGCCCATCAGCGCCACGGCGATGCCGACGAAGCCGGCGCCGGAAACGAAGTCGATGGCGACATTGTGCTGATCGCCCATCACCGGATTGAGCGCCATCATGCCGGCCAGCCCGCCCGAGATCATCATGGCGGTGATGATGATGCGGGTTTCGGAAATGCCGGCATAGCGTGCCGCTTTCGGGCTGTGACCGTAGGTGCGCATTTCATAGCCGAGCTTGGTGCGCCAGATCAGCAGCCAGACCAGGAACGCCATGACCAGCGCCAGCAGGAAGGTGACGTTGAGCGGCGCCGAACGGATCTTGGCGCCGAACAGCTCGATGATCCAGTTGAGCTTGGGCAATTCCGCGCCAGCGAGGAAGTTGCGCGTCTGCGGCGCTTGCGAGGCAGCTGGTTTCAAAGGGCCGACCAGCAGGTAAACCATGATCGAGGCGGCGATGAAGTTGAACATGATGGTGGTGATGACGATGTGCGAGCCACGCTTGGCCTGCAGATAGGCCGGGATGAGCGCCCACAATGCGCCCACCGCCGCCGCAGCAATGATCGCCAGCGGGAAGGTCAGCCACCATGGCAGTGTGCTGTCGAAGCTCAGGCAGACGATGGCGATGCCGAGGCCGGCGATGTAGGCCTGCCCTTCGGTGCCGATGTTGAACAGGCCGCAATGCGCGGCCACCGCCACCGAAAGCCCGGTGAAGATGAAGGTGGTGGCATAAAAGAGGGTGAAGGCGATGCCGGTGCCTTTGCCGAAGGCGCCTTCGACCAGGATGACGGCTGCGCGCAACGGATTCTCGCCGACCAGAAGCACGACGAAGCCGGCGACGACGAAGGCGACGAACAGATTGATCAGCGGGATCAGGCCATAGTCGGCCCAGGCCGGCAGTTTGGCGTAAGGCGCGCTCATTCGGCGGCCTCCTGGTGCTCGATGCCGGCCATCAGCAGGCCGAGCTCGCCCTCGGTCGCTTCGGGGCCGCGTTCGCCGACGATGCGGCCCGCAAACATCACCAGGATACGGTCGGACAGCGAACGGATCTCGTCAAGCTCGACCGACACCACCAGCACCGCCTTGCCCTGGTCGCGCATGGCGATCAGGCGCTTGTGGATGAATTCGATGGCGCCGACATCGACGCCGCGTGTCGGCTGGCCAACGATCAGAACACCCGGGTCCTGTTCCATCTCCCGCGCCAGCACGATCTTCTGCTGGTTGCCACCGGAGAAATTGGCGGTCTTCAGGCGCGGATTGCCGGGGCGGATGTCGTATTTCTCGATCTTGTCCCTGGCGTCGGCCATAATGGCGTCAACGTTGAGGAACGGCCCCTTCAAATAGCGGGGATCGTCGTGATAGCCGAGGATAGAATTCTCGTTCTCCTCGAAGGCCAGCACCAGCCCGACGTGATGGCGGTCCTCCGGCACATGCGCCAGGCCACGGTCGCGCAATTCGCCGGGATCTGCCGCACCGGTCAGGTCGATCGGTTTGCCGTCGAGCATGACCGAGCCGGACACCGCGCGCCTGATGCCGGAAATCGCCTCGAGCAGTTCGGATTGTCCGTTGCCGGCGACACCGGCGATGCCGACGATCTCGCCGGCCCTGATATCGAAGGAGATGTCGTCGACCATGGTGACGCCGCGCGTATCCCTGACCGTCAGGTTCTTGACAGCGAGCTTGACGGCGCCGGCCTCGGCCTCGCCCTTCTCGACCCGCAAGAGCACGCGCCGCCCGACCATCAGCTCGGCCAGTTCCTCGACAGTCGTCTTCCTGGTCTCGCGCGTCGCCACCATCGTGCCCTGGCGCATCACCGACACGGTGTCGGTGATGGCCATGATCTCGCGCAATTTGTGGGTGATCAGCACCACCGTCTTGCCCTGGTCCTTCAACTGCCCGAGGATGCGGAACAGGTGATCGGCCTCGGCCGGTGTCAGCACGCCCGTAGGCTCGTCGAGGATCAGGATCTCGGCGCCGCGATAGAGTGCTTTGAGGATCTCCACCCGCTGCTGCAGGCCGACCGGCAGTTCCTCGATGATTGCATCGGGATCGACTTCCAGCCCGTATTCACGCTCCAGCCGCTCCAGTTCGGAGCGCGCCTTGGCGATGCTCTTCTTCAGCAGCGCATCGCTTTCGGCGCCGAGGATGACGTTCTCCAGCACCGTGAAATTGTCGACCAGCATAAAGTGCTGATGCACCATGCCGATGCCGAGCGCGATGGCGTCATTGGGGGTTTTGATCGAGGCCGGCTGGCCGCCAACGCGGATCTCGCCGCTGTCGGCCTGGTAGAAGCCGTAGAGGATCGACATCAGCGTCGACTTGCCAGCTCCGTTCTCGCCGACAATGCCGTGGATCGTGCCGCGACCGATCTCAAGATTGATGTCCCGGTTGGCGCGCACCGCACCAAAACTCTTGTTGATGCCGATCAACTCGATTGCGGCTTGCGCCATGCAGCCTGTCCCACTCTTATTTTTTTATCGCTTGGTCAAAACGCCTAGCATGACGCTCCGCCCGTGCCAATTGGCGGAGCCGGTTCACTCTCGACAAATCCCGGTGCGCTTGTCAATTTGCAACGTGGCCGGGGCCTTCACATTCGCTAGTATGACGGCGCCGAAATTCGCATCACGGCGCAAAACATCGCGGTGAACGACATCGCGGTGAACGACATCGCGGCGAACGACATCGCCGTGAAGACTGGGGAATTCACATGATCACGCCCGCCGACCGGCTGACGACGCTGGAAATACGCGCCGCCGAGCAGGAGAAGACCATCGAGGAACTGTCCGGCCAGATCGCCGAGCAGTGGAAAGTGATCGAGCGCATGCAGCGCAAGCTCGACGCGCTGACGGATCGCTTCCTGGCGCTGGAGGAGCAGACAGGAGATGAGGTGCCGGTAACCAAGCCACCGCACTGGTGAGGAAAGGGAAGGTGCACGCCGTGGTCAGTGAAAGCGATCGCATCGCGCGGGCCGGCGAATATGTGCTCGGTCTTATGAACGACAAAGACCGCGAACGGGCCGAACGTGACCTGGAGGTCGATCCCGCCTTCCGCGACGCGGTCGTGCGACTTGCCGAGCAGATGTATTTCTTCGACCGTTACGGAAAACGCGGCCTGCTGCCTGGCAGGCATTGGGAACTGGTTACCCAACGCCTAGCCGAGTTACCTCAGATGCGCAGCGTCGAGCTCGGCGGCAATGAGGTCAAACCGCGCACGGTGATCCGAAGCCTGTCCCGGCCACCATACGGCATTGGCGTGCACGCGCTTGGCGGCCGGCGCGGAGTTGTCGTTGCCGCCGGGCTGATGGTGGCGTTCGCGCTGGGCTGTGTCGTCGCGAAGCTGCTATAGGCGAGGCCGGCGCGACATCAGCGCCATCGTCTCGCCGTCCGAGCCGCTTATCTCAACGGTATTCCAGCCGAGGGCCGCGTAGAAATCACGCGCATCCCATAAGTAGAGATAGAGCGTCTCGACGCCGCGTGACGCCGCATGGGCTTCCGTTGCCTTGACCAGCGCGGTGGCGATGCCTCGGCGTCGATATCTTGCATCGACAACCAACCCGGCCAGCCATGGCGTCAGATCATGTGCGGGCTCCAGCTCGTGGCGGACCAGCAGGCATGTCCCGACCGGGGTGTCGCCGATCCGGGCCACGAATGCCGCCTCGAAGCCGTCACCGGCGATCAAGCCACGAAGCCCTGCCGCATCTTCCCCGAGGGTCCTTCCGGTTCCCTCGAAAAAGGCAGCCAGGCGCAGTTGGGCTACCGCTGCTACGTCGTGCTCGCCCATGGGTCCGATCTTCGGCTGCATCTGTATCCCCAAACGGTGTCCGGCACGGAGCGAACGTTTCGCTCGATCCGGTAAAGACAAAACCGCCGGGCTGGCGCCCGGCGGTTTGCAGATCATGGCTGTGTGTTCGTGCCGCTCAATAGGGGCAAGCGTTGTCAGCCGTATAATCGTGTACTTCGACCTTGCCGGCAATGATGTCGGCCTTGGCTTTTTCGACGGCCGCCTTCATCTCTTCCGTCACCAGCGCCTTGTTGTTGTCGTCCATGGCGTAGTCGACGCCGCCTTCCTTGAGGCCCAGATTCTCGACTCCGCCTTTGAAGGTGCCGTTCTTGCCGTCCATGAAGGCGGTGTAGACGGCGACGTCGACGCGCTTCAGCATCGAGGTCAGCACCTTGCCCGGCTGCAGGCCGTTCTGGTTGGAATCGACGCCGATGCCGAGCTTGCCGGCATCTGCCGCCGCCTGCAGCACGCCGACGCCGGTGCCGCCTGCCGCGGCATAGACCACGTCGGAGCCCTGGTCGATCTGCGTCTTGGCGATCTCGCCGCCCTTGGCCGGATCGTTCCAGGCAGCCGGCGTATCACCCGTCATGTTCTGGATGACGTCGGTCGCGCCCGCTGACTTGGCGCCGCCGACATAGCCGCATTCGAACTTGCGGATCAGCGGGATATCCATGCCGCCGACGAAGGAGACCTTCTTCGACTTCGAAGCCATGGCCGCCAGGACGCCGACGAGGTAGGAGCCCTCCTGTTCCTTGAACTTCAGCGACCGCACGTTCGGCAGATCGACCTGGTCGTCGATGATGGCGAAGTTCAGGTCGGGATATTCGGCGGCGACCTTGGCCAGCGCGTCCGTCCAGGCAAAGCCGGCCATGACGATCGGGTTGCGGCCGTCCTCGGCGAAGCGGCGCAGCGCCTGCTCACGCTGCGAGGCATTGGAGACCTCGAATTCGACGTAGGCCGTACCGGTTTCCGTCTTGAATTTTTCGGCGCCGTTGTAGGCAGCCTCGTTGAAGGATTTGTCGAACTTGCCGCCGAGATCATAGAGGATGGCCGGCTGGACATCCGCGGCGAAAGCCGGAAGAACCATTGCGGTTGCGGCCAGGAGGCCGAGAACGATACGTTTCATGTGATCCACACCCTGTCGGTTATTTTTTCCGTTACGCGCCGCATGCCGGCCCGGTTCTCCGGCAGGCATACGACGTCAGCCAGGAGTGTACTCCCTCCCGCTCGGCGGCAATCTGGCATGGCCCGAAACAAAATTCACGCGGAATTTTGACCTTTTGGAAAAGCTTGGTGCGGGCAAGCCGCACCGCAGCTTGTCCTTGCGCCAAGTGTCAGGCGGAGGCGGCGGCAGGGATGGCGCAAGCGACGCCAGTGCCTTTGAGGTTGCACGTGCCGTAAGGATTCTTCGCCAGATATTGCTGGTGATCGGATTCTGCGAAGTAGAATTCGGCCGCCGGCGCGATCTCGGTGGTGATCCTGCCGTGGCCGGCACCGCGCAGCGAGGTCTCATACGCATCGCGCGAGGCGCTCGCCGCCGACAATTGCGCCTCGTCGCTCGTGTAGATCGCGGAGCGATAGGCGGTGCCGACATCATTGCCCTGGCGCATGCCTTGCGTGGGGTCGTGGCTTTCCCAGAACAGCTTCAGAAGCCCAGCATAGGAGACGATCTCGGGGTCATGGACCACCAGCACCACTTCGGCATGACCGGTAAGCCCGGTGCAGGTCTCCTGATAGGTCGGATTGGGGGTGAAGCCGCCGGCATAGCCAGCCGCGGTGACCCAGACGCCTTCGATCTGCCAGAACAGCCGCTCCGCACCCCAGAAGCAGCCCAGTCCGAACATCGCCGTCTCCAGCCTCTCGGGATAAGGACCCTTGAGCGGTCTTTTCAAGACCTTGTGTCTGGATGCGGTCGGGATCGCCCTGGCGCGGCCCGGCAGGGCCTCGGAGGGCTTCGGCATATTGAGCTTCTTGTTCAGCATGTCGCTGAGAAAGAACATGCGCGGCTCCTCTCCGGGTGAAACGCAAGAAGCCGCATGACGGCGGCTTTGTTTGAGCATCGGATTTCCCAAAACCGGCAACCGCTTTTGGGTCCGATGCTCTAGGTGGCGGCGAACTGCCCAGCACGCGGTGGCCGCCTGTAGCCTATCGCATAGAGCAGGAAAGCCAGCACCGCGAATACGGCGAAGCCCGGCTGGTTCAGCACCCAGGCGATGGCGCCGTCCCACAGCAGCGGGCTGGCCTTGGTTCGGATGAAGGTTTCGAAGGCGGCCCGCGTGTCAGGGGAGACCGCCAGCCAACTGGTGTTGAGCGGGGTCAGCACCAGAACGGAGGCCGCCACGGTGCGTGTCGCGTCGAGCACCGCCATGATGACGGAAATCGACAGCGCGATCATTGCGGCAAGACGAAAGACGAAGCGAAACATCAGAACCCTCCTCCGGGCTGGTCCCCCTCCCGAGGGGCCTTTCAGAGATAGAATGCGCATGGCTGGATCGCAATCGCCATACGCGAATTTGCAGACTCCAAACTCAGGTCAACAGAAGCCCACACAACCGTCGGCCGGGTGGCTTTTCATTGACATGTGAGGGCAGCTATGCTAACAATTTCGGTATGGTGCTGACTTGCGCCGACGACCCGCCGCACAGGCGGGTTTTTGCGTTTGGTGCCTTGCAAACCGACGTGCCGGCGAAGTCTCTAAAGCCCGGGTGAACCCGGATTCGTTGCCCTGCGCGAACTATGCGGCCGGCTTCCTTTGCGCCGATGGACACGCCAGACGGCAAAAACGCCGCCGCCTATGGCGCCGATCGCCAGGCCGGCCAGGCCGGTGAACACGGCGAAATAGCCGCAGGCGCCCTCGAAACAGCTCATCTCGGTGGCATCAGCGATCACCGAGCCGATGGCGAATCCGCCCACGGCGCCGATGACCGCGCCCAGGACGATGCCGAGCAGCGCGGCGACGACCGAGACGAAGACAGGCGGGCTTTCGGTTTCCGGATTGACATAAACGGCATCGGCTTCGGATCCACGGCGCAGCAGATAGATGCAGAGAACGCCGATGGCGATTTGAGCAGCCATGATGGCAAGCGCCTGGCCCGAAAAGACGAAATCCGAAATCGTCAGTGCACAGGCCTGCCAGGTCACCAGCCAGACGATTGTGGCGACCTGCCAAATGATGAACCGTCGCGGGAAGCGGGCCGAGCGGCCGAAGGCGAGGCCGAGCAGGTAAAGCCCCCACAGGATGGTGACGATATCGATGACCAGCCCGCCATAGATAAGGTAAAACACGCTGTCTGGCAGGCCGGTGGCGCCGACCGCGGGCCAGACGGAGATCAGGCCGTAGACCGACCACGCCATGACGAAGACAAGCCAGCCCACCGGCACGAAGGACAGCCCGCTGTCCGGCCGCCTGACTGGCTGTCCATTGCTCGATGTCATGTCCGCACAATGCCCCCGCAAAGCCTCGGCACCCGACAGGCAACTCCGGGGGAAGTCAAGGGCGGCCGGCCCCGCGGTCCTGCCTGTGCACACCATTGCAGCGGCGGCGCCTGTAAAAACGGGCATGCCGGCCGCCTTGTGAAACACTGTGTGGCCGGCAAAGCGAATAGACTGCCGTTATGGCTTGGCATTCGGCGCCGGATCGACTAGATGAGCCCCGCGCCTGTTGCTTCGGCTCAGGTGCGGGGAAGGGCGTTCGCTGGTTGGCGGCGCCGGCGCGGATTTCCACGCCTCAGCCCCAAGGGAGGTGCATCTCCCCAACCCGCACGGCGAAACCGGCCGACGCGACATGCATGGACGGAGAGGTGGCCGAGTGGTTGAAGGCGCACGCCTGGAAAGTGTGTTTACGGGAGACCGTAACGCGGGTTCGAATCCCGCTCTCTCCGCCATTTATTCGATTAACATATTGATTTTATTGCGTTATTTCGGCTTCGTCTAGTTCGACCCACATTTCTACCCACATGGGATTGTTTTCCTATCTACGGCTCGCCCCTTGGGCGCGGACTCCGGTCGAATTTCTTTCCGCCGACTCCTTCGGCAGCCCCGCACAGTGACTCCCATCCCAGCCGGATGCCTTCCGCGACTGGTTCCAGGCTACCGGCTAGGAGGAGTCGACCCACAGGAGCGACACAACCAGCTTTAAGTATGGCTTTAGTGCAAGATACAAAAGCCAGCTTTTCACCTGGATTTCAAAGTATAAATTTTCCAGCTTAAAGTATGGCTTTTCGTTTCCGATTGACTACGACCGTACATCAATTTACGATCATCGGTCCGGGCAACGGGTGCCCGCCGGAGCAAACGATGAAGACCTTTGTGAGACGACCAGAAGTACTTACACGAACCGGGCTCAGCGTGTCAACTCTTTACGAGTTGATCAAGGCGGGCCGGTTTCCCAGGCCGCTGAAAATCGGAGTGTCCGCCGTAGCCTGGGACGCGGACGAAATCACCGAGTGGCAAGAACGCTGCATCGCCGCCCAGCGCGACACTTCGGCAGCAGCGTAAGGAGAAAGAAAATGGACGAAACATCCTTTAGCGCTCTGATGCGCGACCCTGATTTCGCCAAGAAGACGCATCCGAGCGAGACCCCTATCGCCAACGAGCCTTGGCGTACAGAATTGCGGGAAAGCCATGCGCGCGATCTGGAACTTCAGCAAGAAACCCAGGCCAAGCAGCAGCGGATCAAAGCCAGCGGTGCGCCGCACATCCTCGTAGCCCTCGCGGGCGAAGACACCGAGGTGAGGGACTGGCTTATTGGGCAGATCGAGGCGAACGGCAATGGCGCGAACCAAGTGTAAGCGGCCGCGCTCGGTTGCGGAGGAGGTACGCTACATCCTCCGTAGCCTTCGCTTTTCCCCTGACGGAAAGCACCGTTTCGCAGAGCAGATTATGGCGCATATGCGTGCGGACAACGTTGGCGCAGTGATGCGGGTACTCGCGCAGCTTTGCGAGTACCCCGATGTTGAGGAGGAGTTCGCCTGGCAATTGCTGGCCTACCCGGAGCAAGCGCTTATCGAACTAAAGACGCTGCCAGAAGTAAAGCAGGTGAGGACAACATTCACCTTCTTTCGGGCCTCGGGCGTGGAGCCTCCCGCCGACCTGCTGGAACGCGCCCGCAAAGCAGCGGCGAAGGCCGAGCAAATACTCCGGCAACGTGGATTTGGCCACCTCCTTGAGGAGGTGCATTGAGATGGCGTCGCCTCGTTCGGCGACGAGATCTTGTGGCTCACGGGACGTTCGCTTTTTCCGTCATCGTAATTGTCTGGATCGTGCTGGCGACCTGAAGGAGCCGAGGCAAATGGGAACCATTATCAACTTGAACGAAGTGCGGGCGAAGCGGCGGAGGCCGCTTGATCCGCTCGCGGAGTTTGGCTCCGGGTGGGAGCGCCTGATGGATGCCGTAGACCGCATCGATGAGGCCCCACCGTCTGCGCCGTTGATCGCCGCTCGCGCGGCCATTCTGGACGCTTGCGAGAGACTGCTGGCTCGCGAGACGAGGTTCTACGGCGGATGACTGACGTGGTGAAAGACGGCAGCGGGTCTCCGCTGGTTAGAATGTTCGCGGAGCAGCTGGTGCGAAAGCAACAGACCTCGAACGGTGGCGCGGTGGTCAAGGCCGAGGCCTCAACGGAAATGAGTCGCGTCCGAAATCCGAGCGGCATAGCTGCTTCGTTAGACAACGCGGAGCGCGCTATCCGAGAGCTCGGGATCGTGTTCCGCTTTGATGAGTTCCGGCAGCGCGTCGTCTGCGACGGCCTCGACACGCACCTCGGCGTGACAATGGAAGACATCGTGCTGCATGTGAGGCGCGCCGTCATCCAGAAGTTCGGCTTCGACCCGGAGCAAAATCACACTCGTGATGCAATCCGCATCTTGGCGAGGGAGAACTCGTTTAACCCGGTGCTCAATTACATTGATGCGCAGCAGTGGGACGGAGTACCAAGGATCGACAATTGGCTGAGCGTGTATCTCGGCGCGCAAGATAACCCACTGAACCGGGCTTTTGGACGGGCGTTTCTCATTGCCGGCGTTCGGAGGGCGCGTCGTCCCGGCTGTAAGTTTGACTACGTGTTGGTGCTGGAAGGCCAGCAAGGGCGCGGCAAATCGAGCGCACTGAAGATAATAGCCGGTGGCGAGGACTTCTTTTCTGACGAGATCGTAATCGGCCAGGGCTCGAAGGAAACGCAGGAACTGCTTCAAGGAAAATGGATTGTTGAACTGCCAGAATTGGTCGGCCTGCGCAGCGCCGATATCAGGGGAATAAAGCAGTTCGTCTCAAAGACGGTTGACCGAGCGCGCGGCGCGTTTCAAAAGTCGGTCGAGGAGCTACCTCGTCGCTGCATTTTCGCAGGCACCACGAACGATGCGCAGTACCTGAAAGACCCAACAGGGAACCGCCGCTTTTGGCCGGTCGCGACTGGCAAGATTGATCTCGTCACATTAGCGGAGGCTCGCCATCAGCTTTGGGCGGAAGCCGCCGCTGCCGAGCCCGACGCTCCCGACCCGATCACTATTCCCGAAAGCCTTTGGGCCGCTGCAGCCGAGCGCCAGGCCGAGCGCTTTGCGAGCGACCCTTGGGAAGACATCTTGGAAAGAAAGCTGCCGGAGACGGCACACCGCGTAAGCAGCGAATTGCGCATCCCAACCCATGCCATATTCGAAAGCTGCCTTGGCATGGAATTTGGTTCAGCATCGCGGCGCGACATGTTGCGACTGGGCGAATGCATGAGGCGCCTCGGATGGGACGGGCCCAGGCCATTCCGGGTCGGGGGCGCGCTGGAAAAGGGCTACGTAAAGGAGGGGTGATATGGCTCTCGTGTCCCGTTACCGTTGTTACCGTGTAGCCGTTGTCCAGCTAAGGCTGCTCCCGGCGTGTAGTACCTCGGCCACCCAATCGGTTTTTTATCGGTAACAACGGTAACTACGGTAACACACTCACAAACCATTGAAATGACATGGCAATTTAGTAGCCGTGATCTCAATTCGGACGGCTACATCACGGTAACTAGCGCCCATTGGAGCGAAAAATGAACGACCCCGAAATCAGCCCGGCGCTGCGAAAGCTCCTAGACATCATGACCTCGCCAGATGTGCCGATGGCCCGCTCCGTCGACGCGGCCCGCGCTGTCATCGAGTTTGAAGTGCCGCAAGAGGTTTACGACCTCACGCACGCTTTCCTCTTGGGTGTGGCGGAGTGTGGCGATTTGAAGTTGGCCGTCCAGGCATTGCAGCTTTTACGGAAAGTCGAAGCCCGCCGCGTCATTCCCGGTGTTGCGAAAGCAGCGGACCCTGCCGAGGGCCTTGGCAAGCGGCTGGAAGAGGCGCGGGTGCGGGTGGAGGCAAAGCGGCGCTACTAGACAGTTTACCCCTAAAGCTGTTTTTATTCGTCCGGGCTTAATGGGAGGCGGATATGTTTAAGTCGTTCTTTACGAACGTTCGTCAGTTCAGCATTCGGATTTTTGACGAGACGAAGTCCGACTGGCGGGCGCAAGGCATCGTCGCGCTAACTATTATTGCGGTGGTTGGGACCTTGGTTGTTTACGCTTTTTGGCCAGCTGCTACCGATCCCGCAAAATTTGCCGGAGCTGTTTTTGCGGGTTGGATGGCTGGATTACTACTATCAATATTGGGGCTGATTACGGCGGTTGTATCTCTCTCGAATCCAGAGCGAGACGCCTTTAATTCCAGAGCCCGTATTCTGCTGCGCGGGCGCTCAGGGTCTCATATCGACTTTCTAATCGACGACATGAATACGCTTCTTGAGCCCTATGTTGTTAGCGCCACTAAAAAAATGACGATCAACGATTATGACGAGGCAACGAACCGTTTTCATATTATCTATCACAGTATGACAGAACTTCGAGCCTACCTTGACGACATTCCGACAAAATTTGAACCAAAGGTGGGATACGAGCATGCAGCTCAATCGCCCCAAAATAGGCCGCAGGCCGGGCTAACCTTCATCAGGATTGATGGACTGGTAAAAGTCGGGCCAACGCCTTTCGATACCAAATTCTTGGAGGGACCTTTTCCCGTGGTCATTTCCCCAGGTCAAAGCTGCGTTATCGAGCATCGATTTAACTGCTGGGTAGCGGCCAATGACCCCAATCGTTTTTCGGCCATGCGCTTCGTTCAGAATGTAGAGATGGAAGTCCGGAACGATCTCCCTGAGCGGAACTTATTAGTTGACCCGCAGGCAGGGGGGCTGCCTAGTGGGCCGGTGACGATCCCTCCCGGCGAAGCCAAAATGATCGTTAACCTAAAGGATTTAAAACCTGCCAAGCATGTGTACGATTTCAGAGTCACAGCTGCTTGATGCCGAGTGCGCACTGTACTATGTAAACGACCAGAGATGGAGGCACCCATGAACGTACGTACGATTGGTGACGACGTCGGTATCTGACGCTAGCCCGTTTCGATTAAACGTAGGCCCGGCCCCGTAGCCGGGCCTTTGTTTTGTGCTCGACCCTCATCTCGTCACATCGTCGGCCTCTCCCAGCAGATCTCGAATACCGAGCGCGCAAGGGCGCCTTGACACCTTTGTTCTTATTTCGTTCACTGCCCCAGCAAGCGCTAACGGCGGACGAAATGGGCGCTGGATAACGAGAGCCCCACTGAGGGCAACGCATAGCCTTCAGGCCGCAAGGTTCCGAAAATGCCTCTTCAAGCCTTTAGCGACGACTCCGCCAGCGAAATTGATGACAAGCGTCTCTTTTTTGCGGGCTATTTGAATAGCGCCGCTCGCTGGGCGCTGTTTGCTGAAGCGTGGGACGAGGAGCTTAGGGCGAAGCCGTCTATTGCCTATCTTAAGATGGCTGAAGCCCAGAACCTGCGTGACCAGTTTCGTGGCTGGAGCGTGCCCGAAAAGGATCAAAAGCTTCGGTCAATGGTGCGGGTAATCCATCACTTTGCGCCGACCTCCTTCGAATTCTCGGTGAGCCGGAAAGCCTATTGGGACGATGTGAAGCCAGTTGCCCCACGGGGCATCCAAGCCCCGCATTTTGTGTTGACCTATCATGTCATGGCCGGCCTGTCGCAATATGCGGTGTCTGTCAGGAACCGCATCCCAATCGATTTCATCTTTGATGATCAGGAAGGCGTTCAAGACGATGTCGACCTGTTTTTTTCGTATATGAAGAAGCAAATCCCCAGGAAGGCTAGAAAGCTGATCGTAAATGCTCCCGTGTTTCGCAGCGACAGGGATGTCTTGCCTCTGCAGGCAGCCGACATGTTGGCTTGGCATTTGCGACGCGAACACGAAGCCAAAACAAGACCGGAAGACGCGGAAATGGCGCAGCTGCTTCGGAGCCCATCTGGCCATTTGGTTTCTGAGGTTCCAGGCGACAGTCTCAAAACCATTGGCGGCTTCTTTGCCACCTTGCCTGCTATAAGCGGGCTACAGTCAAAACCGCAATGGCGGACCCATAAGCAGAATTTGCGGGAGCTGATTTTGCAGGGGTATCTCCCGCCTCATGGTACGCGATGGAAAAATTTCCTCTTCGAGCGCCGGCACGATCTATCGATCCTCCTAGACAAGCTTTCGAAGATGATCGCTCCTAAGCCGCCCAAGTCACCCGACTGACGCCTTGCATCAGTTTAGCAATGATGATTTTTGGCAGTTTCGAGTCGGGAGGGGTTCTTGCTGAAAGCGGTGTTGTCGACTCCAGCCGGTGTATTTCGGGTGGTTTGCATTTTCGTTGCCCTTGCGTCGCTTCTAGCCGTCGCGCCATGGCTATACGGCTATTATCAATTGCTCCGGGTGGTTGTCTTTTTCGCCGGCATTTGCTGCGACGTGTTTATGAGATCGACAGGCAGCGAAAATCAGCACCTGGCATGGGCGTTATTCGCAGCCGCGTTACTTTTCAATCCGTTTCTCCCAATTCCTCTGCCTTTTGCGCGGATATTCAAGAAAGGCGGTATTTGTAATGTTCGCGATACTTACGGTCGCTGTCCTTGCCATAGAGATTCTTTTCGTACCAATGCAACTAAACCAGATAAATAGCCTTGGCCAATTAGGGGCTGGGATTATCACGGCATTCGGACTTTTTTGGAAGAACGGCGACGTTTAAGCTCCTATGAGATTTGCGTTCACGGATTAGAATTTGGCTCGACGTCGAACTGCGTCGGCGGGCGAAGGGGGGCTATCGCCTTCCGGGTTAGAGTAGCGATCTGCCAGCATCTCCGCATGTCGCGCCGCGTCGTCCTGCGCCAGCAGCATAGCTCTCGCTTCAGGCGCCATCTTTGTACCGATGGTGAATCGGCCGGTTGTTTCGTTGTCAGTGCTGGCTCGCGAAATCCCAAGGGTCTCCAGGACGCCTGCGAGCAAGCCCATTATGTCGTTTTGCGATCGCCGAAGGTAATTTTGCTGGGTTAGCAGTTGGGCCAAAGCGGCTTGGGTATCGCGCTTCTCATCGCCAATATTCTTCGCTTTTTCTTCTTCTAACTTATCCGCCGGAATCGCTTGGTAAGCGCTTTCCAAATCCGGCCACCACTTTTCGAAAGTACTGGTGATACGAGCATCCTCTATGGGTGCAGACGACGCCTTGTTGATGTCTTTGACCAACTTCAGGATTCCGGTCCTGTCGAACTTATTGTATTGGAACTGGCTGAGCGGGCTTTCGACAAGCGCGAGATCAGGTAGGTCGCAGAGAAGCGGCGTAACGCGACCAGGCATCGTGTTCGAAAGGGCGCCCGCCTCAAACAGCACCCATGGCGCCTTGAGGTTTGTCTTGGTCAAAATCACGATGCCGAAACCCCTTTCGGCAAGATTTTCCGCGATAGTGTTGAGACCCCGGTCGCCTGACGAAATATCCTGCGATGAAACAAAAACATCCACGGCTTGAAGTACGTTGGGCAACCAGTCCTTCAGAGCCTCAGCTATGCTATGGCTCTGCTTACCGGACCAACTGGCAAATATTTTCATCGCTCCCTCCCCTGTTGGCTATTCTCTAGCGCACTAACGGCGGGGATGGAACTCAAACCAAGACCGTGTTTGCCTCGACGGCCCGCACAATCGACGCTTACGCCGCATCCCTTAGAATGCAGAATACGCTTGCCCTCCCAATCCCCAGCTTTGCGGCGATGGCATCTCCCGTCAGCCCATCCGACTTGAGCCGTTCCCGGCTTGGTGCTTGATCCTCTGGACAGTGCCGACGCTCACGCCATGCTTAGCCGCGAGGGCGCGAATGCTGCCGTGGGAGGAACTCAGGTCATGGGCGATCGCCTCCTCCGTCGCCTTTGAGACGCGAGGACGGCCTAGCTTCTTGCCCTTCGCCCGCGCCGAGTTGAGTCCCGATTTGACGCGCTCGCTTATCATCGCGCGCTCGAACTCCGCGAACACACCCATCATCTGAAACATGGCCTTGCCCGCTGGGGTAGTGGTGTCGATGCCCTGCTGATGGAGGAAGAGATCAACGCGGAGGGCGTGGAGGTCGGAGAGGAAGGCGACGAGGCCCTGAAGTGAGCGGCCCAACCGGTCAACGCTCCACGCCATCACGACGTCGAAGCGCCGGCGGGCGGCATCTTTGCAGAGCGCTTCGAAGGCGGGGCGCTTGGCGCTTGCTCCGCTAACGCCGTGATCGCGGTAGACTTGGACAATCTCCCATCCCGTGCGGGACGCGACCTCCCGCAGTTCGCGCTCTTGTCGGTCGGTGGTTTGCTGGTCGGTGGATACGCGAAGGTAGAGTGCGGCGCGCATGGCGTTCGCCCTTTCGATGTGAGCCTAGCGTTCAACTAGACGGCGCGCTTTCGCGAGCCGCCCAGCGGAACGTTGGCGATGGGCCGTTAGATGGTTAGCTCGAACTCGGTCGCTGCCTTCGCGGCAAGCGATGCCTGATAGGCAGTACGGGCTTGGGCGTCGAGACGGTCGCGTTTCGTAGCGGGAAGCCCCGTGAACAGCCCCATTAGGAACTTGTTCCGGTCTTTCGCGTCGGTCTGCTCATACCGGGCCTTGCTCTCGGGGCCGAGCGCATTTCGGACCATCTGGCGAATAAACCGAACGTGCGGTTCTTCGGCCGGGCCAGCCGTTCGCCCAATGGCCCCCTCGATCAGCCGTTTGCGCTTCGCGTCGAAAGCGGCGCTAGCCGCCTCCTGGCTCTTAGCGCCCGCGTATGCGTCCTGCAGAGATTGGAGGGCGAAGCCCATGAGGTATTCGACTGAGGCGTCGGGAAGGGCTTGGCCGTCGAGCGTCCATTTGCCTTTTTCGACGGCCAAGATTGCCTCGCCCAGAGGGCCGAACTCGCGATGTGAAAACGTGCGCGTGACTTGCATAGCTGTATCTCCTTCAATGGTGCGGCTGAACCGCGTTAAGTAACTGAATTTACTAGAAAAATGTCGCTCTACTATGCGCGGCAGTCAAGCGCGATGTGCGAAAAACAAATGGTTTTTGAACGCAAAAATGACAGGCTGAAAAGCCCGGATTTGCGCCATTTCCACGCGGGCGTTTCGGAGGGGTTTTTTGAACACGCATCGCGAGGGCTGCGGTTCGGGATCGGAGGCCTGGCGTATGGCTCAACGTGGCGTGTTGCGATCACGGCGGATGGCGATCGTGCGGCCATTATCATGGTGGCCGTGCGCGGGCCGTGGACGCGTGTTCAACGCGTTGGCGCACCCCGAATGACCGGGGCAACGTCGGCGCGCGTTGTGGGCCATGTGCGGGCGAATGAATGCGTATGGCTTTTCCACTCGTTTAGGTGTCGCGAAGTGGAGCCCACCCCCCTATCTTCTCAAACCGCGCTGAAGGCTTTCGCTGATGCCGCCCCGGCCATCCCCCGTACGTGGTCCCTCGCAAATTTTGTGCTGATTTTTCAGTCGCGCTATCAACTGTGGTGCGGGAAATTTCCTGAGTTACGAGCGAAGTCGATCAATCCAAGTTCGCAGTGTCGCCCTGTCCGCTGCCTCTAGTGGATAATTTCGAGCCGTGCGCGTTGCTTCGGCACCGGGAGAGAGCACTGACGTTGTAACAATGAGTCCGGAACCAGCCTTCTCGTTGAGAACATCAGCGTAAACCGACTTGACCAGCGTCTTGTCTATCTTTGCTTTCTGACGCTTGCATTGCACGAGGATCATGGGTGGTCGATCGGGGCTCGCGTCGATGGGATAGACGCGCAAGTCGACTCCACCATCGTTGCTCCCAGGTCCAAGGCTAACGCGGAAGCCCTCGCGGTCGAAGAATTCGGCAGTGAACCCTTCGAACTTGCGCCAGTGCATCTTGTCAATCTCGTCAAAGTTCTGGCTGAGGTAGTCAACGTATCTCTGGTCGAAGAACTTTGTGTGCTGGGTTTCCAACCCGGCGCTCTTGAACAGGCCGCTAAGCTCCACAGTGTCGCGCCACTCGACGTTGCGCACCGAACCCCATGCGCTGCGATGCATGTCGCGGCCGAGACCCTCGATGAACTCAAGCGTCATAGTCGCGCCATCGATGCCATGGAGTTCGAACAGTTCCATCATGAGAGGTGATGGATCGATTAGACCATCCTCTGGCTTTGCATGCTCGGACTTGGCGAACCTGATGTACCCATCCATCAAGTCGTCGTAGATTTTCTTTTTCTCACTGTTCCGGTACTTATGGAACATCTCAATTGTTATTGAGACGTTGCTGTCTGACGGCGTGTTGCCGAGCCGGTAGAGAAGCGTAACTACCGCCTCCTCGAACGAGCTAGAGTGAATGCGGCCACCACCTGGTCCATCGGGGTCAAGAATCTCCGCGATTTCTTGATCGTGCAACAGCTCGTAGAGCTCGATCTCGGTGAGAACAACCCCCGCCTTGAATCCGGCAATTTCGGCCAACGCATCCACGAAATATTGCCGCGCTCCCCATATGCCGCCCATCTCCAGCCACCATCTTTCCCTGAACCGAGAGAGCCAGCCACTCGCGGCCAAGCGAAATGGCGCGAACGGCGCTCTTCAAGCAAGCGGAATTTCCCGCAAGACCGTATTGGTTGTTTTGCACAGGTTCCACAGAATTGCTAATCGCTAGGCGGCGGATACTAAGAACCCGTCGCGGTGCTACTTTGATGATGAGCGGGACCTCAGCTTTTCCGTCTCCCCGGGTTCAGGGGAGCAATCGGTTCGGCGTCTTTCGGCGGAATAGCGAACAGCTCGGAAACGTCATGCCCGAGGACCTTGGCAACCTTTTCTAGCGTGTTGATCGTCGCGTTTCTCTTGCCGCGCTCTAGGTGGCCGACATAGGCACGCTCGACCTCGGCGGCATAAGCAAGGTGGTCTTGCGACATCCCCATTTCGACCCGCAAACGCCGGACATTCCAGCCGACCCGTTCCCTGACATCCATTTAGTCAGAGCAACATCTGGCACTCTATGAAACCACGTCATATAAGACGAGTAATTGAAGGCCGGAAGGTGAGATCGGCCCATGATAAAGGGGGAGGCCAAGTGTTCTTCGTCATTCGATTCAACGCTGCTTTAGCGGGCTTGGGTATTAGTCCGACTCTGGTCCCTGCCGAATATCGGGAGCTGGGACAGACCCTCGGAAAAAAGTCGGGGTGCACCCCACAGGAAGCGGCACTGATGGTGCTTGCAAATTTGCCAGCTGACATTCAGCGCAGTGCAAATCCGCAAGTCGCCAACCTTTGGATGCACGAAGGTAAGGTGCGCCCCAACCCGGCCATGCAGGAAGCAATGTCGCGGATCGGCTGGCGTTAGCGAGGATCGCGGCGTGGCTCAGACCTTCGCGGCCATGGCCAGTACCACTACGTTGCCACCACTTGCCGGCGCCTGAGCGGCAAACCTTGCCCACGCGGCCATCAGTTTGCGGCGCTTCTCGAACTTGTCCCGGCGTTCATATGCTGATTGTGTCTTGTCGGATATCACATGGGCAAGCGCGGCTTCGGAAATGTCATCCGCGAAATTGGTCCGCTCCTTCGCCCAATCCTTGAACGTCGAACGGAAGCCGTGCGGCACCGGCTGCCGTCCAGGCGTGTCAGATGGAAGGGCGCCGAAGCCCTTCATCAACTCGTTCATTGCCATGTCAGACAGCCCCTTGCCCAGGCGCCCCCCGGCAAACAGATGTTCGTTATCCTTCTCGCGCGGTACCGTTTGCAGGATTTCAAGCGCCCTTTCGCAGAGAGGAACGCGGTGTTCGCGCTTGTTATCGCCGCCTAGTTTTGTCCCAGCCCGTGATGCCGGGACGGTCCAGACCTTCTCGGCAAAGTCGATTTCAACCCACTTCGCGCCGATGACGGCCCCGGTTCGGGCTGCGGTCAAAATGGCGAACTCGAGAGCGCGCGCGGAAATGCTGGCATTGGCGCGGAGCCGGACCACGAACGCGGGCAATTCCTCGAACGGCAGCGCGGGCTGATGCACCACTTTCTTAACCTTCGACGGTTTGGGATAAGACTTATCGAGATGACCTTTCCACACCGCAGGATTGGGGCTGTGTTTCGGGCGAAATCCCTTCACCCTTGCCCAGTCAAGAATGTTCTCAATTCGACCGCGCACACGGTTGGCCGTCTCGTTCTTTGTCGTCCAGATCGGGTCCAGAATCTGGCTGATATGACCGTCATCAACCTTCTCCACTGGAAGGTCGCCAACGACAGGGTAGGCGTAGGTCTCAAGCGTGTTCTTCCACTGTTCGCCATGCTTGGCGTTCTTCCAGCCGGCTGAGTTCGCGGTGATGTAACGCTCGGATGCTTGCTTGAACGTGATGCGCTTGGCGTCTGCAGCGCGAAGAGCAGCCGTCCGTTCGCGCCGCTCCTCGATCGGGTCCTTGCCGTCCGCGACTAACTGGCGAGCAGCCCGTGCCCTATCTCGGGCCTCCTTTAGGCTGAACGTCTGAACGTCTCCGAGGCCCATATACCGAGCCTTGCCGGCGAGCATGAAGCGAAAGAGCCAGGATTTGGTGACATCGCCCTGCGCGGCGTTCTTCGAGGTGCTCTTGGAGACTTGAAGATATAGCCCGCCGCCATCGCCGTAGTCTCCCGGCTCGGATTTCTTCACGACCTCGACAGCACTGAGTTTGTTAATAGTCCTTGCCATCGACACACCCCAACTAACGGAAAACGAATGGTAAAATATACCTACAATACAACCCACAAACAAGTGCTGTATTGTGCCGGAATTGGGCAGAACTCTTCGGAACGGAAATTATGTACTACCACAACATCTTAGGGTGGATTTCGGAGTTCTTCGGAACTTGGCAGGAGTTAGACGGACGGACGCTCTCTCCGCCAATTTGCACCCCAGCCGGAGTTGCCTGGAGCCGGCGCCCAGGGCACACGGACCAAGGCAATCCTCGTCGAGCGCCACGGAGGCCCCGACGTTCTGCAGCTTGCGGAGATCGGCTTGGCGCCGCCATCGCGTAGCGAGGTCCAGATCCGTCACACAATCATTGGGGTCAATTTCATCGACGTCTATTGCAGGACCGGCTATTTCGACCTCCTGCAGCCGCCAGGCGTTCCGGGCATGGAAGCCGCCGGTCTCATCGCAGCGGCCGGCCCGGAGGTTTCAGGCTTTTCAGTCGGCGACCGCATTGCCTATGCATGCCCGCCGGTCGGCGCCTACTGGCGCAGGCTGCCGACGCTCATCGCGATCTCGAGGCCAGGAGGACAACCAGGGCGCTTGTGCTGAAGGTGTGATAGTGTTGCCCCGGTGCTGTCATATTCTGAACAGGGCCGAATACCGGAGAATGGCAGCAAAACGGTCGATCATCTCGCCCTAGGCCGTGAACTCATAAATTGGGGAGACCGGGATCGGTGGGAACGGACGCCGACTTCCTGTACCGAGCTGCTTGGATAGGCGCCATGGTCGCCAAGGTCTGACGATCCTTATTTCAACCGTACTCAGTCGCGGTAGCGCAGCGTTTCCAGCACGAGTGCGAAAGCCGGCGAGGGTTGGCGCCGGCTTGGATAGTACAGGTGATATCCCGGCCGGAGTGGGCACCAGTCCTCAAGAACACGCACCAGGCGACCCTCTTCAAGGGGGGAGGTCACCAGGTCCTCGGGCAGGTAGGCGAGCCCGAATCCCTCAAGGCTGGCCTGACGGATCATCGCGAGGGTGTTGAACGCTGCGTGTCCTTGAACGCGCACCTTCAGCTCCCGCCCCTCCTTGCGAAACTCCCACGGTGCAAAGCCGCCATGTGTGGGCAGTCGCAGAGGTATGCACGCGTGATCGGCAAGGTCTGCGGGCGTGACCGGACGGGAGCGGCTTACGAAGTATGAAGGCGCTGCCACAACCGCCATGCGGAAGTCTGGTCCGATGCGCGCCGAGATCATGTCCTTGTCCACCTGTTCGCCAAGCCGCACACCCGCGTCGAAGCGATCGGCCGCAATGTCTGCCAAGCCGTAGTCATGGATGATCTCGACCCTGATGTCGGGATAGTCGCGCATGAGCCCGACCATGGCAGGCCAGATGATAGTCTCGCCGGCATGCTCCACGGTGGTGATCCGGACTGTGCCGGCCGGCTTGTCGCGCAGGGCGCTGAGGGCGGCAATTTCGCTTGCGATCTCATCGAACTTGGGAGCGATGCTTCGGAACAGACGATCCCCCGCTTCGGTGAGCGAGACGCTGCGGGTCGTGCGGGTCAGCAGCCTAACGCCGAGGCGCTCTTCCAGCGTCCGGATCGAATAGCTCAGAGCCGACTGCGACACCCCGAGCTTGGCGGCCGCCTTGGTGAAGCTGCGCTCGCGGGCGACGGCGATGAAGGTCAGGAAGTCATCCAGACTGTCGCGACGCATTCATCAACCCCACTTCTAAGCCCATGCAGATTATACCATCTAATTGCATGCCGCTAAAGGAGCTAACTTCCTGACCTCAAGGCCAGACGGTCCGGAGCAACTCTCCGCGCAATGCCTACCGTCCAACTGGCCACCGAAGGAGAACAAAATGAAGAAGGTAATCGTGGGCGCGCTCGCCGCCCTCACCATGATCGTGAGCCCTGCCGCCTTTGCTCAGGAAGCGACGGGCGCCGTCCCCCGCGCCTACATGATCGGCAGCTATGACATCAAGGATAAGGCGGTGTTTCAGCAGTACATCGAAGCCGCCTCGCCGCTCGTCACCAAGTATGGCGGCCGGGTGATCGTCTACAACCCCAATGTCACTGCCATCGAAGGAAGCTCGAGATCGGTGATAGCCATCGCCGAGTTCCCGAGCCTTGCTGACGCCCAGCGCTACTACAACTCGCCGGAATACACGGCGGCCCGGCAGTTTTTCACCAAATCGACCGAAGGATTTCGCATCATCACCGAAGGCGCCGGCCTTCCGCAGTGACGCAGTCCGCTGGCGGATGGATACCGGCATGGGCGGCGTCAGCCCCTGCTGGCCATCGCGTCCGAATTCGAGGCCGAGCTGCGGCCTAGAGAACAGGAGCGCAATATGAGTGTTTGGTTCATTACCGGCGCAGGCCGGGGCCTCGGTCTGGATATCGCCAAGGCCGCATTGGCGGCGGGCCACAAGGTGGTGGCAACCGGCCGCAACACGGAAAAGGTCGCAAGGGCCGTCGGAAAGTCCGAGAACGTCCTTATCGTCAAGCTGGACGTGACGAGCGCGGCCGACGCCGAAGCCGCTGCCCAGGCAACGCTTGACCGGTTTGGCCGCATCGACGTGCTGGTCAACAATGCGGCGAGTTTCTTTGCCGGGTATTTCGAAGAGCTGACCGCCGAACAGATGCAACTGCAGCTCAGCACCAGCCTCGTCGGTCCCATGAACGTGACGCGGGCCTTTCTGCCAGCGATGCGCAAGCAGCGGTCCGGCAGGGTCATTTCGATCTCTTCGACGGCCGGGCTAATGGGCTTCGAGTTCTGCACGGCCTATTCAGCCTCGAAGTTCGGCCTCGACGGCTGGATGGAGGCGCTGCAGACCGAAGTCGTGCCGTTCGGCATCGAGACGATGATCGTGAACCCGGGCTTTTTCCGCACCGAGCTTCTCACGGAAGAGTCGACCAACTATGCCGCGCCTTCCGTCGAGGACTACAACGAACGGCGGACGGCGCAGATCGCTTTCTGGCGTTCTCAAAACGGCAAGCAAGGGGGTGACCCCGCAAAGCTTGCGCACGCACTGATCACGCTCGCGGCTGGGGACGTGCTGCCCCATCGTTTCCTTGCCGGTGCCGATGCCATTGCGACGGCAGAGCAGAAGATTGCCATTCTGCAGCAGCAGATCGATGCCTATCGCGAGCTCTCGAGTTCCCTCGCCATCGACGAGAATGGCCATAACTAAGCGACCCCTGCGGAACATCCGTACTTGCGGTGCTGGTGGCTGAACACCACTGGCACTGCAATTCCGAGGTGAAGACTTCGTGGCTGCGGCAGCCCCAAAACGGCCACCTGTGGATTGATCAAATACGTCCGCTAAGAGGTCGATTGTCGACTGGCGGCTCTCCTATTGCAGCGGAATCTGATTCCAGACTCTGCATGAGCCGATATGACCTGACCGACTCCGAATGGCACGTGATCGAGCCACTTTTGCCCAAAAGGCCACGAGGGGTGCCGCGTGTCGATGATCGGTGCGTGCTAAACGGCATCTTCTGGGTGCTGCGATCCGGTGCGCCTTGGCGGGATCTACCAGAGCGGTATGGTCCACGCACCACCTGTTACAATCGCTTCGTCCGATAGCGGAAAGCAGGCGTGTGGGACCGCCTCATGGACGCTATCACCAAAGTCCATGACGGCAAGGTGCAGATGATCGACACCTCTATTGTTCGCGTCCACCAGCAGGGCGCGACGGCAAAAAAGGGGGATCGAGATCATTGTCTCGGTCGTTCCCGAGGCGGGCTGACAACCAAAATCCATGCTCTTGTCGACGCCAAAGGCATGCCGATCAAATTGATGCTCACGGCAGGTCAGATGAGTGATATTGCCTCGGCAGCAGACCTGATCACGGATCTGCCGGAGGGTGCCATGCTACTCGCCGACAAGGGCTATGATGCCAACGCCTTGCGTAATGCGGTCAGCAAGCGAAAAGCATGGGCCAACATCCCGCCCAAGGCCAACCGCAAGGACCCAATCTGCTTCAGCCCCTTCTTGTATAAGGCCGCAACTTGGTTGAGCGCTTCTTCAACAAAGCCAAGCAGTTCCGCCGCATCGCAACCCGCTACGACAAGTTGGCTGAGAACTATCTTACCGCGCTCAAACTCGTCGCAATCCGCATCTGGCTACGCGGTAATGAGTCTACGTCCTAGATCACCGCTTCCTCGAGGAACGGCTCGTTGCGCTCTATGCGCTCGTAACAGAACGGCGACAGATCGAGCGTCTGGAAAGCCCCGTGAACGATGAGTTCTGAAACTCCCCGGCCCACGGCTGGCGACTGTTGCAGCCCGTGCCCCGAGAAGCCGTTGGCAAACATGAAATTGGTCACCTGCGGGTGGAAGCCGACGATGCCGTTGTGGTCGAGCATGTTGTACTCGTAGTGGCCGGTCCAACTGGTCTGGACCTTGAGGGCATCGAAGGCCGGGACGCGATGCCAGAGCGCCGGCCAGATATATTCGTCGAACTCTTCATACTGCATTTCGAAGTCGTCGTAGCCGGCCGGCCCGTCGCCCTGCGGGGTGTTGCCGGTGAGAAAAAGCTCGCCTTCCGGGCGCACGAATGTACCGGAAAGGTCGATGACGTTAGGCATCCGGCCAGGGATCGGATTGGCGCTGGCGAAGACGAAGCTGTAGCGCTTGTACGGCGCGACCGGGATCGACAGGCCGGCCATGGCTGCCACCTGTTGCGCGCGCGGACCCGCGGCGTTGACCAATGTTCCGCAGGCGATCGTCTGGCCGGTCGCGAGGCGCACTGAGATGACCCGCCCGTTGGCGATGCCAAGCTCCGTCACGGCATTATCGATATACTCGACACCGCTGGCCCGGGCGGCTCGGCGGAAACCGTTCATCAGCCCCATGGAATCGAACCAGCCCTCTTCCCGGGCCCCCCAGGAACCGCCGCCGAGATCATCCACGTTGAGCCAGGGAAAGCGATCCTTCAGCGGGCCCGGCTTGAGGAAGACAGTGTGAGCCCCGAGACTTCGCTGCAGGTCGACGCGCTCGCGGGCCGCTTCGACGCCGTCCGGGGAGCAGCAGTAGAGATAGCCGTGCTCACGAAAGCCGAGATCGGGCGCCGGCTCGTCCTTGTAGAAGGGTGCCATGCGCTCCTGGAAGGTGCGGATGATCTCGATGCCGAACTGGCTGATCTTCACATTGATCGGATTGGAATATTGCTGCCGGATCGCGCTGGTGGACAGCGCTGTCGATGAAAACTCGTAACTGCTATCGCGCTCGACCACGAGGATCGATGCACCGCTGCCCAGCGCCTGGCTCAGCCAGTAGGCCGTGGACGAGCCGACAACCGCTCCGCCGACGATGACGATGTCGTAGGCGTTGCGCGATGGCGCTTTGTAAGGCGGGATCGCCATGGCTCCGACTCCAAGCTACTGGTTGAACAAAGCGATCAGGGCATCCGAGCCCCGCGCAAGAAGGCCAAGGTCCGAACCGACGGCAACCATGGTGAAGCCTTCGGCAAGGTAGCGGTCGGCATCGGCCCTCGCCGGCGCCAGGATGCCGCTTGCCTTGCCTGCCGCCGTTGCGGCCTGACGCACGGACGAGATTGCCTCCTGGACATGTGCCGCGCCGGGATTGCCCATCGCGCCCATATTGGTGGAAAGATCGCCGGGACCGACGAAGAGAACGTCGACGCCGTCGACCGCCGCGATCTCGGCGGCATTCGCCACGCCCAATTCATCCTCAATCTGCACGGCGAGAAGCTGCTGCTCACGCGCCTTGGCGTGGTAGCCGGCGATGCGGCCGAAGGCGTTGGCGCGGTGACCGACCGAGAAGCCGCGAAATCCGCCGGGCGCATAGGTCATTGCCGCGACGATGGCGCGGGCCTGATCGGCGGTCCGTACATTGGGGATCATCAGGCTGCGTGCGCCGATATCCAGCGCCTGCTTGATCAGATTGGGATCGTCGGAGGGCAGTCTGACGACAGCCTCGCTGTCGAAGCCGCCCATCACCTGAAGCTGCGCCATGATGCTGCGCAGATGGTTGGGGCTGTGCTCGCCGTCGATCAGCACCCAATCGGCTCCGGAGCCGGCGACGATCTCCGTGGTGAGCGCCGAAGCCAGCGAGCACCAGATGCCGATGTGAGCCTGGCCAGCCGCTGTGGCAGCTTTCAGCGTGTTGAGGCGTTCTTGCATCTTGCGATCATCTCCAATCATCTGGACTGAAATTTGTATGATGTCCTATATCATATGGCTACAAAACGGTGCAAGATGGGATGTGCGGACTTTCGAATGGGAGCTGGAGAATGAGGATCGGGTTCATCGGGCTTGGCGTCATGGGAGCACCGATGGCGCGCCACCTGGCCGATGCCGGGCATGAGATCGTCACCGTTCTCAATCGCTCCCCTCTACCGCAGGGCCTGACCGCATCGGTCGTCGCGTCCGCCGCCGAAGTGGCACGGCGGTCCGAGATCATCATCACCATGCTGCCCGACACGCCTGACGTCGAACGCGTCCTGTTGGGCGAGGACGGCGTCCTGGAAGGACTGTCAGCCGGCAAGCTGGTCGTCGACATGAGCTCGATCAGCCCCATCGCCACGGCGGCGTTCGCGGCGAAACTGCGAGAGAAGGGAGCCGGCTACCTCGACGCCCCGGTCTCGGGCGGCGAGGTCGGCGCCAAGGCGGCAAGCCTCACCATCATGGTCGGCGGCCCGGCCGCCGAGTTCGAGCGGGCGCTGCCGATCTTTGAGACACTCGGAAAGAACGTCACTTCGATCGGCGAGCAGAATGGCGCCGGGCAGACCTGCAAGATCGCCAACCAGATCATCGTCGCGCTCAACATCGAGGCCGTGGCCGAAGCGCTTGTCTTCGCCAGCAAGGCCGGGTGCGACCCGACGAAGGTGCGCGGCGCCCTGATGGGTGGCTTCGCCGCTTCACGCGTCCTGGAAGTGCATGGCCAGCGCATGATCGACCGGACCTTCGCCCCAGGCTTCCGCATCAAGCTCCACCAGAAGGATCTCAACCTGGCGCTTGACAGTGCCCGCGTCCTTGGCGTGGCGCTGCCGAACACCGCCATGGCGCAGCAACTGATGAATGCCTGTTCAGGCCATCCAGGTGGCGCCGAGGCCGATCACTCGTCTCTCGTCCGGGCGCTGGAGATCCTGAGCGGCCACGAACTGTCAAAAGAAAAGGAGTAACCGATGCGCGGAACCGGCAAGGCCGAGATCTTCGTGATGCTGGCCCATCCCGTGGCCCATGCCAAGAGCCCCGGCATATTCAACGAGATCTTCGAGCAGAAGGGCCTCGACAGCCTCATGGTGCCCTTGAGCTGCCGCCCGGAGGATTTCGAGACCTTCTGGGCCGGCATCACGGCAGCCGAGAATATCAGGGGCGTGATCATTTCGGTGCCGTACAAGGTTGCCGTCTACCACAAATGCTCCGCCGCGCATGACCGCGCCGCGCGGGTGGAAAGCGCCAACTCGGTGCGACGGCTGCCGGATGGCAGCTGGTATGCCGACAATTTCGACGGCGTCGGCTTCATCGATGCGCTAAAGGCAAACGGACATCAGATCGCCGGCCGCCGCATTCTTCAAGTCGGTGCCGGCGGCGCCGGTGCCTCGCTCGCCTATTGTCTCGCGGAAGCCGGCGCCGACGAAATCCGCCTTACCGACATCGATACGGCGCGTGCCGAGAAACTGGCGGCGCTGGTTGGCCGCGCGTTCCCGAAATGCCGCATCCAGGTCGGAGGGGCCGAGCCTTCCGGCATGCATATGGCGATCAACGCCACACCTGTCGGCATGCATGCCGGCGATCCGCTGCCGCTTGACGTCAGCCGGCTGACCCCGGATATGACGGTCGTGGACATCATCATGGAGCCTGCGGAAACCGCTCTGCTGCGGGCGGCCAAGGGGGTCGGCTGCCGCGTTCAACCGGGACGCCCGATGATGGATTTCCAGGTCCGGGCGATGTCCGAATTCTTCGACATCGAAGGCAAGGACCGTGGCCATGGCTGAGACACCGACTGCCGTCGTCATCGGCGGCACGTCCGGCATCGGACGCGCTATCACGCAGCGCTTCGCCGAAGACGGTTATCATGTGGTCGTCTCCGGCCGGGATGCGACGAGGGGCAATGAGGCGGCCGGCTCCTGCCAGGCGGCAGGCGCGCCGCGTGCGCTGTTTGTCCAGACAGATGTCGCAGATAGCGGCTCAGTCGAGGCTCTGGCACGGATTGTCAGCGACGGGTTCGGCACGCCTCACGTCGTCGTCAACTGCGCCGGCATCTTGCAGAGCGGCAAGTACGTCCTTGATCAGGATCTGGACGAGGACGAGAAGATGTGGCGGGTGAATTATCGCGGCACGCTGTTGGGGTGCCAGGTGTTTGGCCGGCTGATGTCGGCCGCCCGGCGAGGCGCGATCCTGAATGTCGGCTCGCTCGCCTCTTTCGCGCCGCTGTCGCTGCCGGCCTACACGCCGGGAAAGCATGCGGTCCTGGCCCTGACCCAGATCCTCGCCGCCGAACTCGGCCCGCATGGCGTTCGCGTCAATGCGGTCGCGCCCGGCTATACACTTTCCGATGGTTTGAAGACCAAGATCGCCAAGGGTGAACGCAACCCCGAAGCCATACAGGCCACCACGGCACTGCGACGCTTCGTCGAGCCGCGCGATGTCGCCGAGGCGGCATTGTTCCTCTGCTCGGAGCGCGCCGCTTCGATTACCGGCGTCACCTTGCCGGTCGACGCCGGCTGGCTGGTTCAGGCGCCTTACGCACAATATCTGCAGGGAAATCCCATCCGGCAAACGCCGGCTATCTGACAAGGATAATCCAGTGAGCAATATCCGGCCAGTGAGCGACATCCAGCGCTTCGACTTCGATACCCGCATCCACCACGGCGTCATCCATAACGGCACGCTCTACCTCACCGGCCAGGTCGCGAGGCCCGGCCAGTCCGCGGCCGACCAGATGCGCGAGGTGCTCGACAAGATCGATGCGCTGCTTGGCAAGGCGGGCACGGACAAGACCCGCATCCTTCATGTGCAGATGTGGCTGGACGACATCAGGGATTTCGACGAAGTCAACGCGGTGTGGGACGCCTGGATGCCCGGGGAGCACGCACCGGCGCGCTCATCGGGCGAAGGACGGATGGCGAAGCCCGGAATGCTGGTCGAACTGATCGTCACCGCGGCGGTTTGAATGGTCCTGCCGGTTCGGGCATCATCCCGAATCTGGCGAGAGGGAGACTGATGACGAAGCGCAAGCCGCTTTCCACCGTCGTGGCGGAGAGCCTGTCCGAGAAGATCCGTTCCGGACAGCTGCTGCCCGGCGCGCAATTGCCGACAGAGGCGGAGCTTTGCGCCGAGTACGATGTCAGCCGCACGGTGGTGCGGGAAGCTGTGGCGCGACTACGTTCCGAAGGCCTGGTGGTGCCGCAGCAGGGGCGCGGCATGTTCGTCAGCGAGACGCCGGCGCCGCGCAACTTCTCGATACCGGACGAAGCGCTCAGGACCTTGCCGGAAACCATTGCGCTGCTCGAGCTGAGGTTGAGCGTCGAGGTGGAGTCGGCGGGATTGTGCGCGGAACGGCGCACCGATGCGGAAGCCAGCGTGATCCGCACCTTGATGGAACAGGTCGACGCCCAGCAGGCCGATCCCGCCGTCGTCCAGATCCACTACGACTATGATTTCCACCTGGCGATCGCCAAGGCGGCACGAAATGAATTCATCCACGGTTTCCTAGGCTATCTCGGGCCGATGATCGTGCCGCGCTTCCAGCTCGGCTATCTGGTCACGCCCGAACTCAAGGACAGCTACTACGCGCGCATACACAGCGAACATAAGACGATCGTCGACGCCATCGAAAGGCAGGATGGCCGCGCCGCCCGCCAGGCCATGCGCAAGCACCTGCACAACAGCCTCGGGCGGGTGCGCGCCCTGGCCCGAGCCTCTGGCGTGGAGGCAATCGAAGCCGAGCAGAAGGCGGCGGCGGCCTCACTTTTCACCGACATGAAAAGGCCTGTCTCGACAGGCGGATGAGGCCTCGGCGAATTCGATCGCATCGGCGCGCCTGAGCCGAAAATTAGACATCCGTTGCGAAAGCCGTGTTTTTTGTTCCGTCACCGGCTGCGCGGGTTTCCCAAGGGTTGAAGGCGCCAGCTTGCCAGCGTTTCCCTGGGTTTTCGGCTGCTGCGGTTAAACCAACACCCCAAGGGATTTTGGAGGCGTTCGAAATTTTCGAAAGTTTATCTTTCCTTTTTGCTGGTTTTCTTGGTTTCGCGGCATCGGCCCGGGCCGCAAACTGAAAACAGACAATCAGGAAAGTCCACGTGACGACAGCCTTCATCACCGGTGCGACGAGCGGCATAGGGCGGGCCATAGCGATCGCGCTGAGCGACGCCGGCTACGACGTCTATGCGGTCGGGCGCAGCCAGGCCGCGCTCAAGGAGCTGCAGGCACAGCGGTCCGGCATCGTGCCGATTGCCGTCGACGTCACCGACCGCGAGGCCCTGGAAGCGGCCCTGGCGGATCTCACCATCGACGTGCTGATCAACAATGCCGGGGTCATGCCGCCGCTCGGCAACTTCGCCGATATGAAGATCGCTGACATCGACACCACGCTCGAGGTGAACCTCAGCGCGGCAATCCTGCTCACGCGCCTCGTCGTCCCGCAAATGCGCGAGCGGCAGTCCGGGCATGTATTGTTCACCGGCTCCACAGCGGGCCACGCGGCATACTCCAACGTTGCCGTCTATTCAGCGACCAAGGCGGCGATATCAGGCTTTGCAGCAGCGCTGCGCGCCGACCTCTCCCCATCAGGCGTACGCGTCACCGAGATCGTTGCCGGCCGTGTCGAGACGCAGCTCTACCAGGACATCCTCGACGCCAACGCGCGCGCAGCCATGTACGCCAGCAAAGTGGTGCAACCGGATGACGTGGCCAGGATGGTCGTCGCTGTGCTTGGGCTCCCCGCATGGGCCGACGTTACCCGTTTCGACATCATGCCGACTTGGCCAACCTCGCCAAGCGGTACCAAGTAAGGAAAACTGGGATGAAAGATCTTTCCGTTCTGATCGTTGGCGGTGGTGCCGGCCTCGGTGCCCTCTTAGCCGAGATGGCTGTCGAGGCCGGAGCGGCAAAGATCGGCATCATCGACATCAACCAGGAAGCCGCCGAGTCCGCGCTGGCGACCGCGAAGGCCAGCGGACTGCCTACCGCGACCGCCCTTTGCGACATCCAGGTAGGCCCAGAGTGCCACGCCGCATTCGAGGCGATCGTTTCGAAACTCGGGCGCGTCGACACGCTGATCAATTGCGCCGCGATCTACCCTCGCCGCCCGCTCCTCGAAATCACCGACGCCGACTGGGATGCCTCCAACGGCATCAACATCAAGGGCACCTACCACATGATGGTGGCGGCGGTTCGCCACATGCAATCGCAGGAGCCGAAGAGCCACGTCCGCGGGCGGATCGTGAACCTGACCTCGGTCGACGCCTTCAAGGCGCATCCGCAGAACGCTCATTATGCGGCGACCAAGGCCGCCGTCGTCAGCCTTACCCGATCCTTTGCCCATCACGTGGCGAAGGACGGCATTCTGGTGAATTCGGTGGCGCCGGCCGGCATGGCGACGGAGAAGGCAAAAGCGCTCGGCTTCCTGGAGGAACTGGCCAAGGCGAGCCCGCTCGGCCGCGGTGCCGAGCCAAAGGAAATTGCCGAATGGGTGCTGATGACGGGCAGCCCCAAGAACACTTACATGACCGGTGAAAACGTAATTGTTTCAGGCGGTTACATATACGCCTGAGCCTCTTTCGCCGCAGGCGACTGAACTCTGGCAGTGCATGACCGAGGCAGTGCATGACCGACCGGCCACAAGCAGGGAAAGGAACGGGATTTTCGATGACCGGCAAGCTGCGCCTTCCCTCGCTGAATGCTCTGCGCGTGTTCCACGCGGTCGCGCAGCACAAGAGCTTTCGGCAGGCGGCGGATGAATTGCTGGTCACGCCGCAGGCCGTCGGACAGCAGATCAAGCTTCTGGAGGATACGCTCCAGGTAACGCTGTTCGAGCGTAAGGGCCGGTCGATCGAACTGACCGAGTCGGCCATTCTTCTGTCGCACTATGTCAAAGCCGGCTTCAACGAGTTTGCCGAAGGCGTTCGCCGCGTCACCAAGTCGAACTATCGGGACCGCATCAACCTGAATGCAAGCCCATACTTCGCCACGCACTATCTCCTGCCGCGGCTTTCGTTGTTCCGGGAAATCTTGCCGGGCGCGGATCTGCGCCTGACGACGATGGTCGACCTGCCCGATTTCGGGCGCGACGATATCGATATGACGGTCCAGTGGGGCTACGGCAACTGGTCCGACTATGAAACCACGTTGCTGGTGCCGGACCCGAAGATCATCTGCTGCACGCCGGCGATCGGCGAAAGGATCAAGTCGGCGCATGATCTGACACAGTTCACGTTGCTCGACACCGTCAAGTCGAAGCGTCTGTGGCCGGACATATTGCGCCACCTTGGCGTGGAACTGACGGATGGCGACCGCAGCATCAGCTTCGACGACGCCGCGACCATGCGCCGGGCGACCTTGCAAGGCATAGGTGTGGGCTTGGTTTCCGTCATCGACGCCGAGGAAGATTTCCGAGCGGGCACGCTGGTCGCGCCGATCGGCCGCGACGCCATTGCCGATATGAAGCCAGAGGAAGTCCCGGGCTTCTATCTTGTCGTCCCGCGCGGACATCTGCGTGTGAAGGCGGTCGCCGCACTTCACCGATGGCTGGCTCAGCAGGACTGGCGCGGCGACCTCACGATTTCCTCGTTACCGAAACCGGCCCCGCTTTCCGACTAGAAGCGGCTTCGAGACCGAGGCCTGAAAGACGCTTTTTAGGCCTCCAACAACAAGAAACCAAACAACCTCAACAGTGGAGACGGAACATGAAAATGATGAAATGGGGGGCTTCGGCCCTGGCCCTTGGCCTCGTGCATTTTGCGGCGCCGGCGGAAGCCGCCGGCGGCAAGACGCTCGAAACCGTCAAGGCACGCGGCATGCTGAACTGCACCGGCCATGACGGCTCCTATCTCGGCTTCGCCGAGGTGGACGACAAGGGCAACTGGAAGGGCATGGACATCGACCTCTGCAAGGCGGTAGCCGCGGCCGTGTTCGGCGACCCGGCGAAGCTGAAGGTCGTTCCGATCAGCTGGGCCCAGCGCTGGCCGGCCTTGCAGTCCGGCGATGTCGACATCATCATCAAGGCCTCGGGCGGCACGCTCAGCCGCGACACCGAACTTGGGCTGCAGTTCTCCATGTCCTACTATCTCGGGACCACCAAGGTGATGGCGCACAAGGAGCTGAACCTCAAGTCGCTCAAGGATGCCGCAGGCGGCACGATCTGCATTCCCGCCGGCACCTCGCAGGAACAGCAGGTCGCTGCCTATACGGCCAAGCTCGGCATCAAGCTCGAACCGGTGCTCATCGAGAAGACCGAGGAGCTCGAGCAGGCCTATTTCTCGGGACGCTGCGATCTTTATGCGCAGTGGGGTCCGACACTGGCCATTGCGCGCATCGCCAAGAGCAAGGTCGACGACCACGTCATTCTGCCCGACGTGCTCGCCGTCGAGCCTGAAGTCATGATCATGCGGCAAGGCGACGACAACTGGGTCGACATCGCCAACTGGACGCTGAGCACGCTGATCTTTGCCGAGCAGGAAGGTATTACCTCGAAGAACGTCGACGAGATAAAGGCCAAGCCGACCTCACCGCAGGTCGCCAAATTCCTCGGCGTCACGCCAGGCATGGGCAAAGGTCTCGGGCTCTCCGACGACTGGGCCTACAAGGTGATCAAGAACGTCGGCAACTACGGCGAAATCTTCGATCGCGATCTCGGCAAGGACTCGCCCTACAAGATGGATCGCGAACTGACCAATTTGTGGAACAATGGCGGTGTCCTGTTCCCGCTGGTTGTCGATTGATCCGTTCTGAACGCATCTCGCTCCAGGTCCCGCCCGGCTCCCACCGGGCGGGACCGCGCGGCAATTCGGGAAGGATTTCTGAATGGTCAGCCTGCTGAGAAATCAAAAAGTCCGCAACGCACTGTTGCAGGTCCTGTATGTCGGCTCGATCGCCGCGATGGTGCTTGCCGGCATTGCGATCGCCAGACAGAACCTGGCGGCGCAGGGGATCACCTCCGGATTCGACTTCCTGTTCAAGTCCACGGGCTGGGACCTGAACTTCTCGCTGCTGCCCGCCACGGCGAACGATCCTTATTGGTGGTACTTCCTCATCGGGATCATCAATACGCTGTTTCTGGGAACCGTCGGCCTGACGCTGGCGACGATCGTGGGAACGATCGTCGGCCTGGCGCGAACATCCTCGAACGAATTGGCCCGGCTGCTCGGCCGCACCTATGTGGACATCTTCCGAAACATCCCGCTGATCCTCCAGGTTTTTTTCTGGTATGCCGTCATCACCCATCTGCCGACGCCGCGCGCCGCGCATGAGGGATGGGGCTTTCTCCTCACCAGCCGGGGGCTTTACATTCCGTTCCCCAATGTCAGCAGCGCCGCGCTCGCTGCGGCGACATTGGCTGTGATTGCCGCCATCGCGCTGCCGATCTGGCTGGGCAGGACATCGCGCCTCAGCCTGCCGGTCGGCCAGCGTGGCGGCATCCAGCTTGCCTGCGCGGCGGCGGCACTTGCCTGCGCGGCCGTCGTTCTGGTGGCCGGCCGCCTGGCCGACTTGCCGCTGCTCGATTTCCCGGCGCTGCAAGGTCTCAATCTGAGAGGCGGCCTGCGCATTCCGCCGGAATTTGCGACACTGGCCATCGCGATCGCCATCTATGGCGGCTCCTACATCGCCGAGATCGTGCGCGGCGGGTTCAAGGCTGTCGGCAAGGGCCAGGTCGAGGCGGCTCTTTCCCTGGGCCTTGGCCCGTGGCGGGTCTTCATGCTGGTGCGGCTGCCGCTGGCACTACGCGCCATGCTGCCAATCCTCGCCAACCAGTATGTCTGGCTGATGAAGGCGACCACAATGGGCATCGCGGTGGGCTTCACGGATTTCTTCATGATCGTGGCGCTGACGATCAACCATTCCGGCCAGACAATCGAAGCGATCGGCATCCTGATGGCTGGCTTCCTCGCCATCAACCTCAGCCTCGCCGCCATCTTCAACCGCATCAACAAAGCAATCGCCCTCAAGGGCAACCAGTTGAGGGGGTGAGGGATGGAAATGGTCGTTGTCGCCCCTCCTGCCCTTGGAAAGATCGAGGATCTGAGGCGGCGCTTCTTTGCGACACCCCTGCAGGCATTGCTGTCGCTGGCTTCCCTGGCGATCATGGTCTTCCTGGTCTGGAAGCTCCTGAATTGGGCGGTTTTCTCGGCCGTCTTCACGACGAGCGGCGGACCCGAAGCCTGTCAGGCGGCGGCGGGAGCCTGCTGGTCGGTCATTGCCGCGCGATGGCGCATCATCCTGTTCGGCCTCTATCCCTATGACGAGCAGTGGCGGTCGGCCCTGGCTTGCCTGACCGTCGTGGTCATGACGGTGCTAAGTTGCATTCCGGCCTTCTGGACGGGTCGCCGCATCGCACTCGTATGGGGAGCCGGAACGGCGCTTTTCTACGTGCTGATGAAGGGCGGCGTGCTTGGTCTGCCCTATGTCGGCGAGGAGGCCTGGGGCGGACTGGCGCTGACCCTGTTCATCTTCGTGACCACCTGCCTGATCGGCTTCCCGCTGGCAATCTGCCTGGCGCTGCTGCGCCGCTCCGGCCTGCCATGGATTTCCCGCACCACCGGCCTCATCATCGACGGGGTGCGTTCATTGCCTCTGATCTCGATCCTGTTCACCTTCGCCATCGTGCTGCCGTTCGCACTGCCGCAATGGCTGGTGGGCGACAAGCTGTACCGGGTGATCCTGGGCTCGGCCCTGTTTTTTTCCGCCTACCAGGCGGAGATCGTCAGAGGTGGGATGCAGGGCGTTCCCAGTGGGCAAGAAGAGGCAGCCAAGGCGCTTGGCATGCGCTACTGGCAGCGCGTCGGCCGCATTCTTCTACCGCAGGCCATGCGCAATGCGCTGCCGGCGACGATCAACCAGTTCGTGATCTCGTTCAAGGAAACCTCGCTGGTGATCATCGTCGGCTTCTTCGAGATCCTGGCCTCCGGCAATGCCGCCTACGGCACCGGCGAGTGGCGCTTCGCCTATGTCGAGGTCTATGCCTTCATCGCCTTCATCTACTTCATCTTCGTGTTCAGCCTGTCCCGCTATGGCGCTTTTCTCGAGCGCCGTATGTCGGTCGGCGAACGATAGGGGGCGTTTACGTGATTTCAGGAAACCGATCCAGCGGCCCCGCGGTGCTGATCGAAAATCTCGACAAATATTACGGGACATTCCAGGCGCTGCGAAAGGTGAGCTTGTCCGTGGATCGCGGCGAGAGGATCGTCGTCTGCGGCCCGTCCGGCTCCGGCAAGTCCACCATGATCCGCTGCATCAACCGTCTGGAGCAGCACAATGGCGGCCGGATCACCGTGCTCGGCACCGAGCTCAACGACGATGTCGGCAACATCGACGGGATCAGGCGGGAAGTCGGCATGGTGTTCCAGCACTTCAACCTGTTTCCACACATGACGGTGCTGGAGAACTGCATGCTCGCGCCCATGATCGTGCGCAAGGTGCCGCGCGCGGATGCCGAGGCGACCGCCCGGCGCTATCTGGAGAAGGTACGCATTCCTGAACAGGCGATGAAGTATCCCGGTCAGTTGTCCGGCGGCCAGCAACAGCGGGTCGCGATAGCGCGTGCCCTTTGCATGCAGCCCGAGATCATGCTGTTCGATGAGCCGACCTCTGCGCTCGACCCGGAAATGATCGCGGAAGTGCTCGACGTCATAGTCACGCTCGCCTCCGAAGGCATGACAATGATCTGCGTCACGCATGAGATGGGTTTTGCGCGCCGGGTTGCCGACCGGGTAATTTTCATGGATGGAGGCGAGATCGTCGAACAGGCGCCTCCCGATGAATTCTTCACCTTTTCCCGCAACGAGCGCACGCGGCAGTTCCTGTCGCAAGTGCTTGGTCACTGATCGATGCAACGATCCCGCGTCAGGCCGCAGCCATGTCCGTGACTGATCCCGTCACCGTCTTGCGCGAGATGCTCGGACCGAAAGGCTGGCTTTCGGGCAGCGATGCCAGGCCCTATCAGCGCGATTCGCTCGATCGCTACGGCGTCGCGGCTCTGGGCGTAGCCAGGCCTGCGGACACCTCCGAAGTGGCCAGTGTCGTAAAGGCATGCCATGCGGCCGGACTGGCGGTCGTGCCGCAAGGCGGCAACACCGGGCTTTGCGGCGGCGCCGTCGCCGATCGGCCGGATGCGGTGATCGTTTCGCTTTCGCGCATGACGGCGATCGGCAAACCGGACTTGGACAGCGGCTCGATCCTCATCGAGGCGGGGGCCGTGCTTGCCGCGCTGCACGAGGCGCTGGAACCGCACGGCCTGATGTTTCCGATGCATCTCGGCGCGGAAGGCAGCGCCAGGATCGGCGGCCTGGTCGGCACCAATGCCGGCGGCAGCCAGGCATTCCGGTATGGCATGATGCAAGACCTCGTGCTTGGCCTGGAGGTCGTGACCCCTGACGGGGCGATATGGAACGGGCTGCGCGCGGTGCAGAAGGACAATGCCGGCTACCAGTTGCGCAAGCTCTATTGCGGCGCGGAAGGAACGCTTGGCATCGTGACGCGGGCGATCCTGCGGCTCTACCCGATGCCGCAGCGGCAGGCGAGCGCGCTTGTCGTCATGCCCGATTTCGCTGCCGCGGTTTCGTTCGGCACCTTTCTGCGGGGCGAGGCGGGGGAATTCCTGACCGGCCTCGAGTTCTTCTCCGACATCGGGCTGGGACTGGCCCTCAAACACCTGCCCGACCTAGCCTACCAGTTGGAGGCACGCGGCGAGGTCTATGTGCTGGTCGAACTGGCATCGGCCGTCCCCCGCGTTCCACTCGACGAGATACTGGCTTCGGCGCTGGAGTGGGGGATGGAGCAAGGCCTGGTGCTGGACGGAGCATTGGCGGCGACGGGCGCGCATCGCGCACAATTCTGGCGGCTGCGAGAGGAGCAGCCGGAAGGACAGAGGCTGGAAGGCGAGCAGCTGAAGCACGACATCTCGGTGCCTCCGGGCGCTATCGCCCGTTTCGTCGAGGCCGGCGCAGAGATCTGCGACGACATTCTTCCCGGCGTGCGGATAAACCCGTTCGGGCATCTCGGCGACGGCAACATCCACTACAATCTGTCGCCGCCGGAAGGCCGCGCCGATTTTGACGGCAAGGCCGGGCGGTTCGCCGAGGCGCTATCGTCGCTCGCCACGGAAATGGGCGGCAGTTTCGCGGCCGAGCATGGACTTGGCCGCGCCAAGGTCGCCATGGCCGACCGAAACCGCAGTCCGTTGGAGCGCGAACTCATGGCGCGGCTCAAGGATGCATTCGATCCACGGGGAACGATGAATCCGGGCGTGCTGGTGCACGCTGCTCGGCAAAGAAAAACTTTCGAATAGACGGCATTTCTTGATTTCGCCCCGAACCGCCTGCGTGCACCTATGAACCGAAGGCAGGCTCGATCGACCTGCCGCCAAAGTGAGGATGTCGAAGCATGATCCGCAATGGCGGCCGCCTTCTCGTCGAGTGCCTGATCGGGCTTGGCGCGACCAGGAGCTTCGGCGTGCCCGGAGAAAGTTATCTGGCCGTCCTGGACGCGCTGCACGACACGCAGGGAAAGCTGGACTACACGCTTTGCCGCAATGAAGGCGGCGCGGCGTTCATGGCCTCGGCCTACGGCAAGCTTACCGGCTCGCCAGGCATCTGTTTCGTGACGCGCGGCCCAGGCGCCACCAACGCCAGCATCGGCGTTCACACGGCCATGCAGGACAGTTCGCCGATGATCCTGTTCGTCGGCCAGGTCGGCACCGACATGAAGGGCCGCGAAGCCTTTCAGGAAATCGACTACCGGGCGGTGTTCGGCACGGTCGCCAAATGGGCGGTCGAGATCGACGATGTCGCGCGCCTGCCCGAGATTGTGGCGCGGGCATGGACGACCGCATTGACCGGACGACCTGGTCCCGTCGTGGTCGCGCTGCCCGAGGACATGCTGACCACCATGACCGAAGCGGCTCCGCTCAGCGCACCGGTGGCCATTTTCGAGCCGGCGCCGGCGCCGGAAGCGATCGCTTCGGCCTTCAGGCTGCTGGCCAAGGCCGAGAGGCCGGTCCTGCTCATGGGCGGCGCCAACTGGACCGTGGACGGACGCGCGGCGCTACAGGCTTTCGCAGAGGTTTCCGACATCCCTGTCGTGGCGGCCTTTCGCTATCAGGACCAGTTCGACAACCATTCGCCGGTCTTTGTCGGCGAGGCCGGCGTCGGCATGGTGGCGCATGTCAAAGCCCTGCTCCGCGACGCCGACGTGATCCTGGCCGTCAATGTGCGTTTCGGCGAGATGACCACGGACGGCTATACGCTGCTGTCCGTGCCGTTGCCGCGCCAGAAACTGATCCATGCCCATGGCTCCGATCGCGAGATCGGCAAGATCTATGTGCCGGCCATCGGTATCCATGCCGGGCCGAACGCTTTCGCCCGGGCGTTGACGCCCGTCAAAGGCGGCTGCGCGGACTGGCGCGCGACGGCCCGCAAAGCCTATGAAGGGACATTCGGCGCGCCCGTCCAGCCCGGCCCGGTGGACATGGTGGAGGTCAGCGCCTGGCTGCGCGAAAACCTGCCTCCCGACGTCATTCTCACCAACGGCGCCGGCAATTTCACCGTCTGGCCGAACAAGTTCTTCAAGTTCGGGCCGGACGCACGGCTGCTCGCCCCGCAGTCTGGCGCCATGGGCTACGGCCTGCCGGCGGCAATTGCCGCCAAGGTTGCGTTTCCAGAACGCACGGTCGTCTGCTTTGCCGGCGACGGCGACTTCCAGATGAATTGCCAGGAACTCGGAACCGCCATGCAGGCTGGCGCGCAGCCGATCGTGCTGATCCTCAACAACGGCATCTACGGCACGATCCGCGCCCATCAGGAGCGCCACTATCCGGCGCGCGTTTCGGGCACGTCGCTCGAAAACCCTGATTTCGTGACACTGGCAAAGGCCTATGGCTTCCATGCCGAGCGGATCGAGGCGACGCGCGATTTCGCGGCGGCGTTCGATCGGGCGCTCGGATCCGTGACGGGAGCGGTCCTCGACATCGCCATATCTCCCGAAGCGCTGACGCCCCGACAGACCCTTTCCCAGATGCGTGACGCCGCGCTCGCTTCCCAGAAGGCCAAGGCATGACCTCCAAAGACGACATCCGTCTCGGCGCGGACATCGGCGGCACGTTCACCGACGTCGCGCTCGACCTCAGGGGAACGATCTTCTCCACCAAGGTGTTGACCAATTATGCGGCGCCCGAGCAGGCGATCCTGGACGGCATTGCCGTCGTCACGCGCGATGCCGGTATCGCGCTTGCCGAGATCGGCATCATCATCCACGGCACGACGCTGGCGACGAATGCGCTCATCGAACGCCGTGGCGCCAGGACCGCGCTGGTCACCACCGAAGGGTTCCGCGATGTCATCGAGATGCGTACGGAAAACCGCTTCGAGCAGTATGACCTCGACCTGCAGCTGCCGGCGCCGCTAATCCCGCGCGAGCACCGTTTCACGGTAAAGGGCCGGATCGGCGCGGAAGGCCAGGAGCTTCAGCCGCTCGACGAAGCCGCCCTGGAAGGCATTGCCGACCGGATCGGGGCCGGCGGCTTCGGCTCCGTGGCGATCGGCTTCATCCACGCCTACACCAACCCTGATCATGAGCGCCGGGCACGCGCTATCCTGTCCCGCAAGCTTACCATCCCGATTTCGATCAGCGCCGAAGTCTCGCCGCAGATGCGCGAGTTCGAACGCTTCAACACGGTCTGCGCCAACGCCTATGTGCGGCCGCAGATGGCGGACTATCTCGCGCGTTTCCAGACCCGCTTGAAGGAGATGGGCGCCGAGTGCCCGGTCTTCATGATCCATTCGGGCGGCGGTCTGATCTCGGTGGAGACGGCCTCGGAATTTCCCGTGCGCCTCGTCGAGTCCGGCCCGGCCGGCGGCGCCATCTTCGCCGCCGACATCGCCAGGCGATTCGGCCTGGAAAAGGTCGTCTCCTATGACATGGGCGGCACCACTGCAAAGATCTGCCTGATCGAGGATTATGCGCCACGCACCGCCAGAACCTTCGAAGTGGCGCGTACCTATCGCTTCTGCAAAGGTTCCGGCATGCCGATCTCCATTCCCGTGATCGAGATGATCGAGATCGGCGCCGGCGGCGGCTCGATCGCCTGGGTCGACGCCATGGGCCGCATCCAGACCGGTCCCGAAAGTGCCGGATCGGAACCTGGCCCGGCCTGCTACGGCCGCGGCGGCAGGCGCCCGGCCATCACAGATGCCGACCTGGTGCTCGGCAAGCTCGATCCCGACAATTTCGCCGGCGGCGCCATCAGGCTGGACACGTCCGCATCCGAACAGGCGATCCTGCGCGATGTCGGCGAACGCCTGTCGCTCGATGCCATGGCGACGGCCTTCGGCATCTGCGAGGTGGTGGACGAAAACATGGCCAATGCCGCCCGCGTCCATGCCGTCGAAAACGGCAAAAACATTTCCGACAACGTGATGATCGCCTTCGGTGGCGCGGCCCCGCTTCACGCCGCAAGGCTTTGCGAGAAACTCGGCATCGACCAGTGCATCGTCCCCAAGGGCGCGGGCGTCGGATCGGCGATCGGCTTCCTCAAGGCTCCGTTCGGCTACGAAGCCCTGGCATCCCGGCTGACGCGGCTGTCGCAGTTCAAGCCGGCCGAGGCCAATGCTTTGCTCGACGACCTCAAAGTGTCAGCCGAAAGCTTCGTGCGGGCAGGGGCCAACGGTACGATCACATGCGAAATCACCGCCTTCATGCGCTACGCCGGCCAGGGCTGGGAAATCCCCGTGCCGCTGCCGGACGTGCCGTTCGGCAACGATGCCGCAACCACGCTCGAGGATTTGTTCCAGGCGAATTACCAACGCTTCTTCGGCCGCGCCATCGAAGGACTTGCCGGCCTGGAAATCGAGATCGTCACCTGGTCCGTGAAGGCGACGGATGTCCGGCCTGCTGTCGCCAGGCACGAGCTGATCACCGGCAAGCGGACCACTCAGCCGGCAACAAGCCGCGCGGTGTTCGATCCGGCCAGCGGTGCGCCACGGACCTATGGCATCGTCGAACGGGAGGGGCTGTGCACCGGCGATCGGGTGGCGGGCCCGGTCATCATCGTCGAACGCGAGACGTCCACCGTCGTCACCACGAGCTTCGACGCCGTCATCCAGAGCGACGGCGCAATCCTTCTGATCCGCAAAGGCAGCCAGGCATGAGCGACATCAGTGAAATCCGCATGCAGGTTATGTGGAACCGGTTGATCTCGGTGGTCGAGGAGCAGGCCCTCACCTTGCTGCGCACGGCTTTCTCGACATCGGTGCGCGAATCCGGCGACCTGTCGGCGGGCGTGTTCGATCCCCGCGGCCAGATGCTGGCACAGGCGGTGACGGGAACGCCCGGCCATGTCAACACCATGGCCGAGGCGGTGCTGCATTTCATGAATGAAATCCCGCGCGAAACCATGTTCGAGGGCGACACCTACGTCACCAATGACCCCTGGTTGGGCACGGGCCACCTGCACGACATCACCATGGTGTCGCCGTCGTTCCTGAACGGCGAATTGGTTGCGTTCTTCGCCTGCACGGCGCATGTGGTCGATGTCGGTGGGCGCGGCTTCGGCGCTGACGGCAAGTCGGTCTACGAGGAAGGCATCCAGATCCCGATCATGAAGTTCGCGGAGAAGGGCAAGGTCAATTTCGATCTCGTCAGGATCCTGCGCGCCAACGTCCGCGAGCCGAACCAGGTCGTCGGCGATTTCTATTCACTCGCCGCCTGCAACGAAGTCGGCCACCGACGCCTCATCGACATGATGAAGGAGATCGGCCTGGCATCGCTGGACGGGCTTGGCGAGTTCATCTTCTCGCGCACCCGCGACGCCATGGTCGAACGCATCAAGGCGATGCCCAAAGGCAGCTGGTCGAACGCGCTGGTGACCGACGGCTACGACAAGCCGGTGAAGCTCGCGGCGACCGTCACGGTTCGGGACGCCGGCATCGAGGTCGATTTCACCGGTACCGACCCGATGAGCCGATGGGGCATCAACTGCCCGATCATCTACAGCAAGGCCTATGCCTGCTACGCGTTGAAATGCGTGGTGGCGCCCGATATTCCTAACAATGCCGCGTCGCTCGCCTTCTTCACCGTGTCGTCTCCGGTCAACATCCTGAACGCCGTGCGGCCGGCGCCGGTGGCGCTCAGGCACATCTTCGGCCACATGGTTCCCGATCTGGTGCTCGGCGCGATTGCCAAGGCGATGCCCGGCAAGATCCTTGCCGAGGGCGCCGGCGCACTGTGGAACATCCATATCTCGGTTCGGCCGGTCTCCGGCGGTTCGGGCCGCCGCGCCGAGGTGCTGATGTTCAATTCCGGCGGCATGGGCGCGCGCCCCGGTCTCGACGGATTGTCGGCGACGGCCTTCCCCTCCGGCGTCCATACGATGCCGATCGAGGCAACGGAGCACACCGGCCCGATCGTCATCTGGCGCAAGGAGCTGCGGCCCGATTCCGGCGGCGACGGCGAGTTCCGCGGCGGGCTCGGGCAGGTTATCGAAATCGAGGCGATCGAGGGCCATGAATTCGACTTTTCGGCCATGTTCGACCGCGTCAATCATCCCGCCCACGGGCGCAACGGCGGCGGGCCTGGAGTGGCCGGCGTGGTCAGGCTGGACGATGGCACGCAGATGCGGCCCAAAGGCTGGCAGCATGTTCCGGCCGGCCGTCGGCTGATCCTCCAATTGCCGGGCGGTGGCGGCTATGGCGATCCGTCCAAGCGCAGCACCGAGGCGCGGGCGAACGACCGCTCCAAGGAATACATTTCGGAGAACGGCAAATGAGCTACATTGCCTCGCGCCTGTCTGCGGTGAAGCCTTCGGCGTCCATGGCTGCTTCGCAAGCAGCCAAGGCCCTGCGCGCCAAGGGCGTCGACGTGATCGATCTTGGCTTGGGCGAGCCGGATTTCCCGACACCGAGCCACATCATCGAAGCGGCGCATTTTGCCGCGAAGGCCGGCCAGACGCTATACACGGGTGCCGCCGGCACGGCCGAGGTGCGCGAAGCCGTGGCCGGCAAGTTCCGCCGCGAAAACGGACTGGACTACACGGCGGACGACGTCGTCGTGGCCAATGGCGCCAAGCAGATCATCTTCAACGCGCTGATGGCGACGCTGGAGTCTGGTGACGAAGCGATCCTGCCGGCGCCCTACTTCGTTTCCTATCCCGAGATGGTGAAGCTGCTCGGCGGCACGCCTGTCGTTATCGAGTGCCCGGAAACTTCGGGCTTCCGGCTGACGCCGGAGTTGCTCGAAAAAGCCATCACGCCAAGGACGAAATGGCTGTTCCTCAACATGCCCGGCAACCCCTCCGGCGCCATATATTCGCAATCGGACCTGCGGGCACTCGGAGCGGTTTTGGCAAGGCATCCGCAGGTGCTGGTGCTTTCCGACGAGATTTACGAGCACATCCTGTTCGACAGACGCGACTTCGTCTCCTTCGGCAAGGCTTGCCCGGAACTCAGGGACCGCACCCTGATCGTCAACGGCGTCTCCAAATCCTATGCGATGACCGGGTGGCGTGTCGGCTATGCCGCCGGGCCGGCGCCGCTCACCAGGGCGATGGCGACCATCCAGAGCCAGTCCTGCACGTCCGTCTGCTCGATCGCGCAAGCGGCGACGGTGGCCGCGCTCAACGGCCCTCAGGACGAGGTGGCACGCTTTCGGCAGGCGTTCGAGGCGCGCCGCGACCTTGTCGTCGACGGCATCAGGCGAATCAACGGTCTTACGCTTTCGCCACCGGAAGGCGCCTTCTATGCCTATATTGGCTGCGCCAGCCTGATCGGCCGCAGGACCCCAAAAGGCGTCGTGCTCGAGGACGACACGGCAGTGGCGAATTATCTCCTGAACGAAGGGCGCGTGGCCTCGGTGCCGGGCGCCGCCTATGGACTTTCACCCTATTTCCGCATCTCGACCGCGACCGGCGAAGAGGTGCTGACCGAAGCGATCGCGCGCATCAACGCCGCCGTCGCGCAAGTGGAGTAGATCATGCCGCATTACGAACGCATCCTGATCACCGGCGCGGCCGGCCGCCTCGGTTCGGAACTGCGAAAGGGGCTGGTGCCGCTGGCAAAAACGATCCGCCTGGCAGGCCGCGAACCGTTCGGCGATCTTGCTCCACACGAGGAAGAAGCGGTCTTCGACCTCGCCGATATGGAGGCGACGATTGCCGCCACCAAGGATTGCGACGCGATCGTGCATTTCGGCGGCGCACCACTCGAATGCGAATGGCAAACCATCCTGGACTCCAGCATCCGCGGCTCCTATCACATCTACGAGGGCGCCCGGAAACACGGCGTGAAACGAGTCATCTATGCCTCCTCCGTACATGCCGTCGGCTATCACGAGGTCGAGGCGCATATCGGCGTCGACGTGCCGGTCCGTCCCGACAGCCTCTATGGCGTGTCGAAGAACTTCGTCGAGAGCCTGAGCCGGCTTTACTGGGACAAGTTCGGCATCGAGACGGCGTGCCTGCGCATCTTTTCATCCTTCCCCGAACCGGCGGACCGTCGCATGCTATGGTCATACCTCTCCTTCGCCGACTGTGTGCGTCTGGTCGAGGCAGCTCTCACCGCGCCGCGCGTCGGCCATACGATCTCCTTCGGCCTTTCCGACAACAAGGTGAAAACGGTCGACAACAGCGGCGCCAACCATCTGGGGTTTTCTCCGCAGGATAGTGCCGAGCCGTTCCGCGCAGCGGTCGAGGCGAAGACGCAGATTCCGGATCCCAAGGCGCCATCGGTGAAGTATCTGGGCGGGTGGTTCTGCGAGCTTGGCCATCCGGACGACGAGCCGGCGTAGCTATCGAAATACCAATCCGCTAGATGGCGCAGACCGGAAGCCGAGATGCGGCAGGCGATGGATTCACGCATGGTGGCGGAGATCGAGCAGGTTGTCGGCGGTCGTCATCGGTTTTGGGATTCTCACCTGATCTGGTAGTGGGATCCAAATCACAGGAGATGGCATGCCGAACGATGTACTCGTGCGCGACAGCAATGGCGCTCAATTGAATGACGGCGATTCCGTCACGCTGATCAAAGACCTCAAAGTCAAAGGCACTTCGGAGACGATCAAGCGCGGCACGTTGGTGAAGGCCATCCGGCTGAACGGCAATCCCGGCGAGATCGAATGCAACACCAAGCAAGTGAAAGGCCTGGTGCTCAAGACGGAGTTCGTGAAGAAGGCGTAAGCCTCAAGGCGGCAAGCGATCTCGATGGCTCCTTCGGGATTCCGGAAAGCCTGCCGTCGCCAAGTGGGTCGCGGAGCCATTGAGCGTCCGGCACCCGACAGTTGCGCTGTAAAATTGATGATTTCGCCGACCAGGCACAAAAAACCGCCAAGACCTAAGTCTGGAACCTCCTGCCGCTCCGCGCGTTTCACGGCGTCCCGTTCGCGGACCCGCCCGGATATCTCTCCAAGCGCGCGAAAAAACCAGGAGCCCGCTTCATGCACGACAAGCTGTTTCATTCACCGGTCGCACTGTCGGTCGGCCTCGGCTTCAAGCGCGAGATTGCCTCGCTGGCCGAAATGCACGATTTCCTCACCAATTGGACCACCTCCCGCCGCGGCCCGCTCTACCGAAATGCGGTGAAGGCATGTGATCTGGCCGTTCCAGGTTATGTGAGCGTCGAGCAGGCGCGCCGGGCGTTGCTCGAATTCGCGCAAGCCGCGGGCATCCTGTGGCCGGACCTCGAGCCGGTGGCGGGCGTGCACGCCGTTGCGCGTGGTTATGGCGGCTACGCCGCCTGAAGATTGATGTTCCCCGTGGCGGCTGAAGCCATACCACCATAGAAAGCCCGGCTGGCCCCCAGCCGGGCTTTCCCGTTTCCGGCAGCTCGCAAGGAAATCGCAATCCTGTGGTTGGCCGTGTGCCTTGGGCGACAATGCCTGGGTGGAGTGTTGGGAAGAGCCCGCGCAAAAATCTTTATGACATTCCTATTTCTTTCCACTGCGCCCTGTCTCGAACCTTTATGGCGATCGGGTCCATATTCCTTTCAGAAAACACAACCGGTTCCGTCGCCAAAGATGCGACGGGCCACTTCCGATATATTGCGAACTCTCCTGTCAAATTCGCAAAGTGCAAAAGAACAAAAGGAATAAACACAATGGATATAGCCGTTATCGGGATCGGAATTTTGTTCTTCGCCTTTTGTTTCGCCTACATCAAAGCTTGTGACGCGCTCTAGAGCGAGGCTGAAAAAATGATCATCGACTATATTCTCGGTGGCGGCGTTACGCTGTTCCTGCTCGCCTACCTGACATACGCCCTCGTTCGTCCAGAACGCTTCTGAAGGCACGGAAAGCCCACAGCCATGACACTGAACGGTTGGATACAGATCCTGGTCTATTGCGGGATCGTCATATTGCTGGTGAAGCCGCTCGGCGGCTACATGCACCGCGTCTTCAACGGCGACCGCACGCTGCTTTCGCCGGTCCTTCGCCCGCTTGAGCGCGGGCTTTATCGTATCTGCGGAACCAGCGAACGCGAGGAACAGCACTGGACCACCTACGCGGTCGCCCTGCTGCTCTTCAACCTCGCCGGCTTCCTGGCGCTTTATGCCCTGCAGCGTCTGCAGGGCAGCCTGCCTTACAATCCTGCCGGCATGACAGCGGTTGAACCAGGGCTGGCCTTCGACACCGCCGCCAGCTTCATGACCAACACCAACTGGCAGAACTATGGTGGCGAGAGCACGATGTCCTATCTCGTGCAGATGGCCGGGCTGACGGTGCAGAACTTCGTTTCGGCGGCCACCGGCATTGCCATCGCCATCGCGCTGATCCGCGGCTTTGCACGGGCCTCCGGCAAGTCGATCGGCAATTTCTGGGTCGATATGACCCGCTCCACACTCTATCTGCTTCTGCCGTTCTGCATCGTGCTGACGCTGGTCTATGTCTGGCTCGGCATGCCGCAGACGCTCGGCGCCTACGTCAACGCCACGACGCTGGAAGGCGCGCAACAGACCATCGCCGTCGGCCCGGTCGCTTCGCAGGTGGCCATCAAGATGCTCGGCACCAATGGCGGTGGTTTCTTCAACGCCAATGCCGCGCACCCGTTCGAGAACCCCGACGCGATCTCCAACCTGATCCAGATGGTGTCGATCTTCGCCATCGGCGCCGCCTTGACCAATGTCTTCGGCCGCATGATCGGCAACCAGCGCCAGGGCTGGGCGATCCTCTCGGCCATGGGCGTCATGTTCATCGCCGGTGTCGCCATCTGCTATTGGGCGGAAGCCGCCGGCAACCCGCTGGTGCATGCGCTGGGCATCGACGGCGGCAACATGGAGGGCAAGGAGACGCGTTTCGGCACCGCCCTGTCGGCGCTGTTTGCCGTCATCACCACGGCCGCTTCCTGCGGCGCGGTGAACGCCATGCACGGCTCGTTCACCGCGCTCGGCGGCATGATCCCGATCATCAACATGCAGCTTGGCGAAGTCATCGTCGGCGGTGTCGGCGCGGGTCTCTACGGCATCCTGATGTACATCGTCGTTGCCGTCTTCATTGCCGGCCTGATGGTCGGCCGCACGCCCGAATATCTCGGCAAGAAGATCGAGGCCAAGGAGGTCAAGATGGCTATGTTGGCCATACTATGCCTGCCGCTGGCGATGCTGATCTTCACGGCCATCGCCGTCGTGCTGCCGACCGGCGTGGCGTCGATGGGCAATGCCGGCCCGCACGGCTTCTCCGAGGTTCTGTATGCCTACACTTCGGCGGCGGCCAACAACGGTTCGGCCTTTGGCGGCCTCAGCGGCAACACGCCCTGGTACAACATCACGATCGGCATCGGCATGCTGATGGGCCGCTTCCTGGTCATCATTCCGGCGCTGGCCATTGCCGGCTCGCTGGTGGCGAAGAAAACGGTTCCGGCTTCCGCCGGCACCTTCCCGACCGATGGCCCGCTGTTCGTCGGGCTGCTGGTCGGCGTCATCCTGATCGTCGGTGGCCTCACCTTCTTCCCGGCGCTCGCCGTCGGGCCGATCATCGAGCACCTGGCGATGGCTCACGGGCAGACCTTCTGAGACCGTCATGTCCTGGTTCAATGCCATGCGCCGCAAGGTCGGCCACAGGGACGATCACGGAAAGGAGGAGAGACCTCCTCCTTTCCCGACCCTGTCGACGTTTCTCGGCCTTGCGGCAGTCATGCTCGTCCTCTGGCTGCTGGCCTACAGGCCGCCGCATTTCCTTTCGGCATCCAATCATCGGGTGCCGTCCAACAACACCGAAGCCGGAGCTTCAAAATGAGCAACTCGAAATCAGCCAGCATCATGGATGCCCGCATCTTGGTTCCCGCCATTGGCGGCGCCTTCCGCAAGCTCGATCCGCGCACGCTGGCCAGGAACCCGGTGATGTTCGTCGTTGCCGTCGTCTCGGCGCTCACCACGGTGCTGTTCGTCAAGGACCTGGTCACCGGAGGCGGCAATCTCGGCTTCACGCTGCAGATCATCATCTGGCTTTGGTTTACCGTGCTGTTCGCCAACTTCGCCGAAGCGGTCGCAGAAGGCCGCGGCAAGGCGCAGGCGGATTCGCTGCGCAAGGCACGCACCGAGACCCAGGCCAAGCTTTTGACCGGTGAAGACCGCACCAAATACAAACTCGTGCCCGGCACCAGCCTCAAGGTCGGCGATGCCGTGCTGGTCGAGGCCGGCGACATCATCCCGTCCGACGGCGAAGTGATCGAAGGCGTTGCTTCGGTCAACGAGGCTGCGATCACGGGCGAATCCGCGCCGGTCATTCGCGAATCCGGTGGCGACCGTTCGGCGGTCACCGGTGGCACCCAGGTGCTGTCCGACTGGGTCCGCGTCCGCATCACCGCCGCCTCCGGCCATACCTTCCTCGACCGCATGATCTCACTGGTCGAAGGTGCCGAGCGCCAGAAGACGCCGAACGAGATCGCGCTCAACATCCTGCTCGTCGGCATGACGCTGATCTTCGTGCTGGCCACCGCGACGATCCCGAGTTTTGCCTCCTACTCGGGCGGCTATATCTCGGTGACCGTTCTGGTGGCGCTGTTCGTCACCTTGATCCCGACCACGATCGGCGCGCTGCTTTCGGCCATCGGCATCGCCGGTATGGACCGTCTGGTGCGATTCAACGTGCTGGCCATGTCGGGCCGCGCCGTGGAAGCCGCAGGCGACGTCGACACGCTGCTGCTCGACAAGACCGGCACGATCACACTAGGCAACCGCCAGGCGACGCAGTTTCGCCCGGTCAAGGGCGTCACCGAACAGGAACTGGCCGACGCGGCCCAGCTTGCCTCGCTCGCCGACGAGACGCCGGAAGGCCGCTCCATCGTCGTGCTGGCCAAGGAGAAATACGCCATCCGCGCCCGCGACATGGCAACGCTGCACGCCACTTTCGTGCCCTTCACAGCGCAGACCCGTATGAGCGGCGTCGACATCGATGGTTCATCGGTGCGCAAGGGCGCCGTCGATTCCGTGCTTGCCCATGTCAACCAGTCGGCAGCCGCCGCCCATGGCACGCGCCCAAGCAGCGAATCCATCCGCGATCTCCAGTCCATCGCCGACGAGATCGCCAAGTCCGGCGGCACGCCGCTGGCGGTCGAACGCGACGGGCGCCTGCTCGGCGTCGTCCACCTCAAGGACATCGTCAAGGGCGGCATCAGGGAGCGTTTCACCGAACTGCGCCGCATGGGCATCCGCACGGTGATGATCACCGGTGACAATCCGATGACGGCGGCGGCGATCGCCGCGGAAGCCGGCGTCGACGACTTCCTCGCTCAGGCCACACCGGAGGACAAGCTGAAGCTGATCCGCGACGAACAGGCCAAGGGCAAGCTGGTGGCCATGTGCGGCGACGGCACCAACGATGCACCCGCCCTTGCACAAGCCGATGTCGGCGTCGCCATGAACACCGGCACGGTTGCCGCCCGCGAGGCCGGCAACATGATCGATCTCGACAGCGATCCGACCAAGCTCATCGAGATCGTCGAGATCGGCAAGGCGCTCTTGATGACGCGGGGTTCGCTGACAACCTTCTCGATCGCCAACGATGTGGCCAAGTATTTCGCCATCATTCCGGCGATGTTCGCCGTCTTCTACGTCGCACCGGGACAGACGACCGGCCCGCTGCAGGCACTCAACGTCATGCATCTGGCGACGCCGCAAAGCGCCATCCTGTCGGCCATCATCTTCAACGCGCTGATCATCATCGCGCTGATCCCGCTGTCGCTGAAGGGCGTCAAATACCGCGCCATTGGCGCCGGCGCGCTGCTCAGCCGCAATCTTCTCGTCTACGGCCTCGGCGGCCTCATCGTGCCGTTCGTCGGCATCAAGGCGATCGACATGATCGTCACCGCGCTTGGCCTCGCTTAACTCTTTGTTTTAACGCAATTCCGGACGGAAAACCGCTTCACACTTTTCCTGGAATTGCTTTGAGGAACATCTCCATGCTCACCCAGCTAAGACCCGCGATCATCATGATCGTCTTCTTCACGGTCCTGACCGGCCTGATCTATCCGATCGGCATGACCGGCATCGCCCAGGCGATCTTCCCGCGCCAGGCCAATGGCAGCCTGATCGAGAAGGATGGCAAGGTTATCGGCTCCGAACTGATCGGCCAGGGCTTTGCCAGCGACAAGTATTTCCATGGCCGCCCCTCGGCCGCCGGCGACGGCTACAACGCCGCCGCTTCGAGCGGCAGCAATCTCGGCCCGACCAATCCCAAGCTGATCGACCGCATCAAGGGCGATGCGGAAAGACTGAAGGCGGAGAATCCGAACCAGCCCGTCCCGATGGACCTGGTGACGACGTCCGGCAGTGGCCTCGATCCCGATATCAGTCCCAAAGCAGCCTACTTCCAGGTCGCCAGGGTGGCCAAGGCCAGGGGGATCGATGAAGCCAAGGTCAAGGCGCTTGTCGACAGTCAGGTCGAGGGCAGGGAACTCGGCTTCATGGGCGAACCGGTGGTCAATGTGCTCGGTCTCAACCTTGCGCTGGACGCCGCGAAACAGTGAATGGTGCGGGCTGGGGATCGACAGTATCTCCGGCGCCATCCATGATCGGTCCCGATGCCGGACGACAGAAACAACGACGCCAGACCTTCTCCCGACGCACTGCTTGACCATGCCGAGCGGGAAGGTCGCGGCCGGCTGCGGATATTCCTGGGTGCCGCTCCCGGCGTAGGCAAGACCTATGAGATGCTGATGTCGGGCCGCGCCAGGCTGACCGACGGCGTGGATGTGGTGATCGGTGTCGTCGAGACGCATGGGCGCAAGGAGACACTGGCCCTGGTCGAGGGTTATGAGGTCATTGCCCGCCGCAAGGTCGACTACAAGGGGCGCATCCTCGACGAGATGGACATCGACGCCATCCTCGCCCGGCGCCCGGCGCTGGTTCTTGTCGACGAACTCGCCCACACCAATGCGCCCGGCAGCCGCCATCCCAAGCGCTATCTCGACGTCCAGGAAATCCTGACGCACGGCATCGACGTCTACACGACGCTCAACATCCAGCATGTCGAAAGCCTGAACGACGTTGTCGCCCAGATCACCAAGGTCAGGGTTCGCGAGACGGTTCCCGATTCCATCATCGACCAGGCCGACGATGTCGAGATCATCGATCTCACTCCCGACGACCTGATCAAGCGGCTCGAGGAAGGCAAGGTCTATTTCCCCAACACCGCGCAGCGCGCGATCGAGAACTATTTCTCGCCGGGCAATCTGACGGCGCTCAGGGAGCTGGCGCTGCGCCGCACCGCGCAGCGCGTCGACGACCAGTTGCTGATCCATATGCAGGCCCACGCCATTCCTGGACCGTGGGCTGCGGGGGAAAGGGTACTCGTCTGCGTCGACGCGCGTCCGGGCGGGGCGGCGCGTATTCGCTACGCGCGCAGGTTGGCCGACCGGCTCCGTGCCCCGTGGACGGCGCTGCATGTCGACAGCCCTCGCTCGGCCAGCATGCCCGAAGCGGACAAGGATCGGCTCGCTACGAACCTGCGGCTTGCCGAACAGCTCGGCGCCGAGGTGACCACCATTCCCGGTCAGAACATCGCGCAGGACATTGTTCGCCATGCGACGGCGAACAATTTCACCCATATCGTGGTCGGCAGGCCGACCCGGTCGCGCTGGCGGGAATTGATCGAAGGCTCGCTCACCTACGATCTCATCCGCAACGCCGGTGACATCAGCGTCCATGTCATTTCAGGAACCGAACGCAACGCCGAGGTGACGTCGAGGAGTGTCAAGGCGGCGGACGAGCAGTGGCAGTTCGAGATCTGGCCCTATCTCAAGGCCACGGCCTTTGTCATCGGTTCGCTCGCCTTCGCCGTCGTTCTCGACCAGTTTCTCGACGTTCGCAACCTGGCGATCATTCTTCTCATCGGCGTACTGGCATCGGCGGTAACCGGCGGTCTGTGGCCGGCTCTGTACGCTTGTTTCGCCAGCGCCCTTGCTTTCAATTATTTCTTCCTGGAGCCTCGTTATACGCTGACGATCCGGGATCCGGAGAGCATCGTCGCGCTTGGCGTCTTTCTCGTCGTTGCGGTCATCGCCAGCAATCTGACGGCGCGCGTGCAGCGCCAGGCGGTCGCCGCCCGCTCGCGGGCGCGGGCCACGGAAGACATCTACCTCTTTTCAAAGAAGCTCGCCGGCGCCGGCACGCTCGACGACGTCCTTTGGGCCACGGCCTTCCAGATCGCCTCGATGCTGAAGCTGCGGGTGGTGCTGCTTTTGCCGGAAGACGGGACCATCACCGTCAAGGCCGGCTATCCGCCCGACGACACGCTGGCCGAAGCCGACATCGCCGCCGCCCGCTGGGCCTGGGAGCACAATCGTGCCGCGGGTCGCGGCGCCGACACGCTTCCAGGCGCCAAGCGCCTCTATTTGCCCTTGCGGACGGGGCGCACGGCCATCGGGGTCGTCGGCCTGGACAACGACAAGCAGGGTCCGCTGCTGACGCCCGAGCAGCAGCGGCTGCTTGACGCACTGGCCGACCAGGCGGCGGTCGCCATCGAACGTATTCAATTGGTTGCCGACGTCGACCGTGCCAAGCTCGCGGCCGAGGCGGACAGGCTGCGCTCGGCGCTGCTCACCTCCATTTCCCATGATCTGAAAACGCCGCTCGCTGCCATCATGGGCGCGGCTGGCACGCTGCGGGATTTTTCAGTCGCGCTTCCCGAACCGGACCGGGCCGAACTGCTGTCGACGGTGCTGGACGAATCCGAGCGGTTGAACCGCTTCATCGCCAATCTGCTCGACATGACCAAGATCGAGTCCGGCGCGATGGAGTCGAACTACGCCTTTCACTATGTCGGCGACATCGTCGGCTCCGCCTTGCAAAGGGCCAGGAAAATCATTGGCGAGCACAAGATCGAGACCGACATCCCCAAGGATTTGCCGATGTTGAAGGTCGACCCGGTGCTGTTCGAGCAAGCGTTGTTCAATCTTCTCGACAATGCGGCGAAATATGCCCCGGCAGGCTCGACGATTCGCATGCAGGGTTGGACCGACAATGGCTCCGTCCTGCTGCAAATCATGGATGAAGGGCCAGGCATTCCTCCCGGCGATCTGGAACGGATTTTCGACACGTTCTATCGAGTGCGCAAGGGCGACCAGATCCGCGCCGGTACGGGGCTCGGCCTGTCGATCTGCCGCGGCTTCGTCGAAGCGATGGGTGGCACGATCATGGCGGCAAACCGGACCGACGGTTCGGGCGCGGTGTTCACCATCAAAATGCCCAGGCCGGCAAATCCGCCCAATTTCGACGCTTCGAATACCGACGACCACGATGTGGGTGACCTGGCATGACAAACTCGAACGTCAGAATATTGGTCGTCGATGACGAGCCGCCGATCCGCAAGCTGCTGCGCGTCGGGCTCGGCAGCCAAGGTTATGCGGTCAGCGAGGCGCCGAACGCGAAGGTGGCGATCGAGCTGATGGAGGCGGAGAAGCCGGACCTCGTCCTGCTCGACCTTGGGCTGCCCGGCATGAGCGGCCATGAACTGCTGCGCAAATGGCGCGACGATGGTCTCGACATTCCAGTGGTCATCCTGTCCAGCCGGACCGACGAGGCCGGCATCGTCCAGGCCCTGGAACTCGGCGCCGACGACTATGTCACCAAGCCTTTCGGCATGAATGAGCTGGTGGCGCGCATTCGCGTGGCGCTCCGCCACAAGTTCCAGCAGCAGGGCGAGAAGCCGATTTTCCAGACCGGCGATCTCAGCGTCGATCTGGTCAAGCGCATCGTCAAGGTCGAGGGCAAGGAGGTAAAGCTCTCGCCGAAGGAATACGACATCCTGCGCATGCTGGTGCAGCACGCCGGCAAGGTGCTGACCCATCATTTCCTGTTGAAGCAGGTCTGGGGCGACTCGACCGACGTGCAGTATCTCAGGGTCTATGTGCGGCAGCTCAGGCAGAAGATCGAGAAGAGCCCCGACCAGCCGCGCTACATCACCACCGAGACCGGCGTCGGCTACCGCCTGCGCGAGGTCGAGTGAGCAGGCCAGGTTTTAGCCGATAGCTTCCCGTGGCTGGCCAAGCGGTCTGGAAACCCGCAAGGCCGCGAGGCAGCCGACAATGCCGAGCGGCACGAAGGCAAGAAACAACCACGACGCGACATTCGCCGCCGCGTCGTGGTTCAGACCTTGCGAAAAGCCGCTGGCGTTGGCGACGATGCCGGCGAGTGCGGCGCCCACGGCATAGCCGATGCGCTGCATGGTCGGCACCGCCGCCGAGGCGATGGTCTGCTCGCCCTCCGGCGCGGAGGCCACGATGACGCGCGTGAGGAAGGGCCAGGCCACGCCGAAGCCGCCGCCTTGCAGCAGGGCGCAGATCAGGATCAGCGGAATGGAGCCCAGCGGTATCGCATACGCAAAGCCTGCGATGCCGGCCGCGATCATCACCGCGCCGCCGACGATGATCAGCCGCTCGCGCTGCGGCGGCGCGTTGGCGACCAGGATCGACAGGATCGACCAGGCGATCGATTCGGCGGCGATGATGTAGCCGGTGGTCAGCAGCGGAATGTCGTGAAGACTGGTCAGCAACAGCGGCCCGTAGACGCCGAAGGAACAGGTCGCCACCGAAAAGGCGGCAACCATGGTCATGCCGGCGCCGACCGGCGTGCGCCACGAGAACAGCCGCGCCGGAAACAGCCGCGAACGCGGCTTCAGCGCGTCGATGGTGAAGAACAGCACCAGGCCTATCAGGCCGAAGGCCATCAGCAGCGAAGAGCGCAGCAAGGCGATGTCGACGCCGGCCGAGGCAATCAACACCACGGCGACGGCAAGGCAGCCAAGGGCCGCGAACGGGAAGGGCGGCGCCTTGCCCGTGCTCGTCTTGGGTTTCGTCGCCTGCGGCGTGTCGAGCACGATGAAGCTTGCCAGCGCCATGGCAGTGCCGCCGAGAGTAAAGATGCCGAAGGCCCAGCGCCATGACAACAGCTCGGTCATGATCGCGCCGAGCAATGGTCCGCTGAAGGCGGCGACGCCCCAGATCGCCGACATGATGCCGAAAAGCTGCGGCCAGATGGCGCGCGAGAACAGTCGTTCGACCGAGACGAAGGCCAGCGACACCAGCGCACCGCCGCCAAGTCCTTCGATCAGGCGGCCGGCGAGGAACAGTGGCATGGAAGGCGAGGTGGCGCATATCAGCGCGCCTGCTGCGTAGAGCAGCGCGGCGACCACCATGTTGGTGCGCAAGGGGACATAACTCACCAGTCGTCCGGCGGCTGCGCCGGCAACGATGGCGCCGAGTTCGTAGATCGCCAGCGACCAGCCGACGAGCTGTACGCCCGCCAGTTCGCCGACCATGGCCGGCATCACCGTTGCCACCATCGTCTCGTTGGTGGCGTGCAGCAGGATGCCGAGGCTGATGAAGCAGAAGCGCGCCAGGTCGCCGCTTGCCCACAATAAGCGCCAGTCGACCCTGTTCGTGCTGATCTCGGTCATTTCCACCCCTGTCTTGCATATCTCGACGCCAGCGCAGCACGCCAGAAGCCAGTACGGGTTTCCGGCAGGACCATGCGAATCGACAGCGCCGGATCGAGGCGTTGTGGCGTTCGGGGCAGGCTTGTAAAACCTCAACCGGGGTTGAGCTCAAGCGGTTTTTTTGAAGATCGTTCGCGCGGCAGCCTTTCCGGTTGCGGGTTCGTTGCGCGATCAGTTCTCGGTGCTGCGCAGCTGGAATTGGCTGACGCCGATCGCGAGGTTCATGCCGGTCTGCGTCTGCAAGCTGAGCGGCTGCAAGGTGAAGGCCTGAGAGGAGCCGCCGACCAGCAGATTGGCGCCGGCGCCGACGGCGGCCGTCACCTCCGCGCTGGCGCCGATGTAGTCGCCGGCCAGCGCACCCGGCGCATAGATGTTCTTCAGCGGCGTCAGCACGATCCACTGCATGACCGTCTGCTTCGTCGTGCCGATGTCGAGGCCGTATTTGTTGACAGCGCCGAAATAGGCTTCCGGCGCGAAGCTTTTGTCGGCGGGGTTAAAGGTGCAGCTCAGATCCTTGCTTGAGCCGAAGATGAAGCCGGTGCCGCCGCCTATGGCGCAGTCAAGCGTACCGACTTCCATGCCTCGGTCCTGCGCCTGCACCGCTCCGGATAGCGTGGTGAACATGGCGGCAGCTATGGCTGTCTTCAGCATGATGGTTCCCCTCCAAAATCAAACGGCGCGAAACCATCCTATTTGGTTCCGCGCCGCGGGGTGAGGGGTCATGGAGCGCACGGCTCCATGTAATCACTTGAATGAGTGGATCAGCTGGAGCGAGGTCACGGCCACGGCAAGGTTGACGCCGGTCTGCGCCTGGACGCTGAGCGGCTCCAGCATGAAGGCGCTGTCCAGGCCGCCAACCAGCAGATTGGCGCCGCCGCCGGTCACCACGCTCGCTTCGGCGTTGACACCGTAGTAGCTGCCGGCGAGATCGCCTCCGTCACGGTCCCGGGTCGCAGCCAGCACGGCCCAGACGAGCTGGCCCTGATGCGTCTGGCCGACATCGAGGCCGATCTTGGAGATGACGCCTGTGTAAATCTCGGACGGCCCGTGATGATGAGGCCGGAAGACACAGGACACGCCCTTGTTGGAAGCGACGATATAAGCGGTGCCGCCGTCGATGGTGCAATCGAGCGTGCCGAGTTGCAGCTTGCCGGCGCTGGCCGGAGCCACCGCGAACATCGTCGTGGCGAGGGCAGCGGCGCAGGCGAGTTTCTTGATCATGGGAGGGTCCTTTCGCAAAATACTTTCAACAACGGCTTGGGTGGGTAGACCGTTCCGCCGAAAACTTGGCGCGATCAAGGCAGGGGCCGAAAGCCTCCTGCCGGGGTTAATGCGCGGTTGCGAAGTGCGTCCTTTCGGACACGCAAAGAATCCCGCAGCACTTGGATGTCATGCGGATTTGTATGGGAAGCCGAACCGAGATCAGCTGACGCGGGCGAGGCCATCCTTGGCCGGCTGGTAGGTAGGGTCGAGGCGAACGGCTTCCTTATAGGATTTCGCGGCCTTCGCCTTGTCGCCGCGCCGCTCATAGATCAGCGCCTGGTTGGACCAGGCCTCGGCATTCCTGCCGTCGAGCTTGATCGCCATGTTGAAATCGGAGAAGGCATTGTCTTCGTCGTTGGTCGCCAGATAGGAGAGGCCGCGGCCATTGTAGGGTTCGGCGGCGTCCGGCGCCAGCGAGATGGCGGTCGAGAAGTCCTCGATAGCGAATTTGTGCTGGCCCTGGCTCTGATAGATCAGGCCTCGATTGTGGTAGGCGCGCGCGTCGGTCGTATCGAGCTGGATCGCCTTCTGAAAGTCGTTGAAGGCGTCCTGGGTGCGACCCGCCTTGCGGTAGAGATTGCCGCGGCCGATATAGGCGGCGTCATAGTTCGAGTTGATCTGGATCGAACGGTTGTAGTCCGCCAGCGCGGCTTCCTGGTTGCCGAGGAAGCGCTGGATGAGCGCGCGATTCGAATAGGCCTGGAAGAAATTCGGATTGAGCTGGATGGCTTGATTGAAATCCTTGAGCGCCGCCTGGTACTGACCGCCACGGCCATAGGCCGAGCCGCGCACATTGTAGCCTTCGGGATCCTGGGGATTGCGCTGGATGACCGCCGACAGCGAGGAAATGTTCTCGCTCGACCCTTGCGCCTTGTCGATGTTGTTGAATTCACCGGTCGGGCCCGCCGTTTGGCAGCCGGCAAGCGCCAGTCCGGAGAGCAGGGCTGCTGTCAGGGCGAAACCACGCAATGCGGTCCCGCGCTCCACGCTCGTTGCGTTCATGTCTGCCCTGTCCTCACTTCAAGCCGCGTCGTTCAGGTCCGGCTCCCCCTCCGGACCGGTCACATCAAAACAAAAAGGTGGCGGCGATTCCACATCGCGCCACCTCTGATATCCTTCGAAAAGGACGAAAAATTGGCGTTAGAACCGCGGCGGACGCGGAGCGCCACCTGCACCGCCGGCGGCGCCAGCAGCGACCGGGCGCGGCGTCATCGGCAGTAGGCCTTCGCGCTGGGCGCGCTTGCGGGCCAGCTTGCGGGCGCGGCGAACGGCTTCAGCCTTTTCGCGGGCGCGCTTCTCGGACGGCTTCTCGTAGTGACCGCGCATCTTCATTTCACGGAAAATGCCTTCGCGCTGCATCTTCTTCTTGAGAGCGCGAAGCGCCTGATCAACGTTATTGTCGCGGACGAGTACCTGCACGGGCAATCCTGTCTTTCGGGTTTGATATCAACAGGCAAGCGGCCATAGCCACTAGCCTCCGCGGCGGTTTACACCACGAATTGTGGCGGCTGATAGCAGAATCATGCCGCGCTGTCCACAGCGGAAATGAATTTGCGGGGCCAGCCGCCGTCTGTTTGCCTTGATATAAGGAGCCGACTAGGCCGTCGCGAGGTGCAGCAACTCGAAATTTTCGAAGAACTCGCCGTAGTCGCAGGTGATCTCCTCGCCCACGCCGATGTCGCGGGTCGCGGTGGCCCCGCCATATTGCGAAAAATCCGTATTCGGATTGCTGGAATGGTTCATGAAGCGGCCATTGTCGACTTCATAGACCAGGAAACCTGGCCGGTCCGGGCTCGGATAGGCATAGCGGTCGAGCAGCTCCCTGAGATGCGGGGGTGCCGTCTCGTATTTGTCCATGGGGATCAGCCGGTCGAAATCCGGATCGAGCCGCCAGATCGAAGCGCCTTTCCTGATCGGCTCCGCGGCGAACACGCCGACACCTTCGATCGCACTCGCAGTCACATAGGTTCTGATCAGCATCATGGTTCCAGACCCGCTTTTGGACATAAACGGAATCGCCAAATCGCGGCGAAAAATCAAGAGCGGCCGTTTGCCTGGCGGTTATGAGCATGCATCCCGCCGCTGGAATCTTCACGTCCGGTTGATCGACACGCCGCCATCGGCAAACAGAGCCGCTCCGGTGGTGAAGCTCGAGGCGTCGGAGGCGAGATAGAGTGCCGAGCGGGCGATCTCCTCCGGCATCGCGATACGCTTCAAAGCATGCAGGCCTTCGACGAAAACCCGTGATTCCGGGGTCTTGAAGGTTGCCGCCGGTGTGTCGGTGCCGCCGGGCAGCAGCGCGTTGACCCGCACGCCTTTCGGGCCGTATTCGGCGGCCAGCACCTGTGTCAGTCCGATCAGGCCGGCCTTGCTCGCGGCATAACTAGTCATGCCGGGCATGCCGACTGTGTGACCAACGAAGGTGGAGGTGAAGATCAGCGAACCGCCGCCGCGCTCGATCATTGCCGGCACCTGGTATTTGGCGCCGAGAAACGCGCTGGTGAGGTTGGTGTCGAGCGTCTTTCGCCATCCCTCCAGCGGCAGGTCCGAAATCGGCCCCATCCGGCCAACGGCGCCGGCATTGTTGAAGGCGATGTCGAGCCCGCCGAACTTTTCGACCGCCAGATCGACAAGGGCCTTTGCATAGGCTTCGTCCCTGACATCGCCGGCAAGCGCGATGGCCGCGCCATCATTGTCTTCTATCTCGGCGACGAGCGTATCGAGCTCGGCCTGACGGCGGGCGGCGACGATGACCTTGGCGCCTTCCTCGGCAAAGAGTTTTGCCGAGGCCCGGCCGATGCCGGAACTGGCGCCGGTGACGATGGCGATCTTGTTTGCGAGTGCGAACATTTTTGCATCCTTTTCTTCGCGCCGGCCTGACCGGCAGTTGGGGTGCTTGGTCGCAGATCGAGGCAAGGCGAGCCACCCGATACGTGCCAAGATGCTGGAAAGCGCCGACGCACCAGATGCGTCTTTTTCACCACGGCGCAAAACGGCAAGCGCCGTCGCAAACAGCGCAAGGGTGGAAGTGCTGTTTCGCTAGTGATACACCTCGCGCGCCGGGACCGAACGAACGCCGGCCGCCATTCGCGAAGCCTTTTTGGGGCGAGGTTGGGACGTTGAAGAAATATTCGGTATTCGCCATCGCCCGGGAAGCCATGCGCGGCCACAAGGGCTGGGAGGAACAGTGGTCCTCGCCTGAGCCCAGGAAAGAATACGACGTCATCATCGTCGGCGCCGGCGGCCATGGCCTGGCCACCGCCTATTACCTCGCCACGGTGCACGGCATCACCAATGTCGCGGTGCTGGAAAAGGGCTGGCTCGGCGGCGGCAACACCGGCCGCAACACCACCATCATCCGCTCCAACTATCTCTATGACGAGAGCGCCGGCATCTACGACCACGCGCTGAAGCTGTGGGACGGGCTCAGCCAGGAGCTCAATTACAACGTCATGTATTCGGCGCGGGGCGTCATGATGCTCGCGCACAATGTGCACGACGTGCAGGTGCTGAAGCGTCACGTTCACGCCAACCGGCTGAACGGCATCGACAATGAGTGGCTGACGCCGGAGCAGGCGAAGGAATTCTGCCCACCGCTCAACACCTCCAAGGAGGCGCGCTATCCGGTGGTCGGTGCGTCGCTGCAGCGGCGCGGCGGCACGGCCCGTCATGACGCCGTTGCCTGGGGCTATGCGCGCGGCGCCTCGGCGCGCGGCGTCCACATTATCCAGAATTGCGAGGTTACCGGGGTCAAGCGGGCGGCCAATGGCGCGGTGATGGGCGTCGACACGACGCGCGGCTTCATCGGCGCCAAGAAGGTGGGCGTCGTTGCCGCCGGCCATTCCTCCGTCATCATGAACATGGCCGGCGTGCGCATGCCGCTGGAAAGCTATCCGCTGCAAGCGCTGGTGTCGGAACCGGTCAAGCCGGTGGTTCCCTGCGTGGTGATGTCGAACACGGTGCACGCCTATATCTCGCAGTCCGACAAGGGCGAGCTGGTGATCGGCGCCGGCACCGACCAGTATGTCTCCTACTCGCAGACCGGCGGCTTGCACATATTGCAGCATACGCTCGACGCCATCTGCGAGATGTTCCCGATCTTCACGCGCATGAAGATGCTGCGCTCGTGGGGCGGCATCGTCGACGTCACGCCCGACCGCTCGCCGATCCTGGCCAAGACGCCGGTGCCCGGCCTCTATGTCAATTGCGGCTGGGGCACGGGCGGCTTCAAGGCGACGCCGGGATCGGGCCATGTCTTTGCCCATACGATCGCCAGGGACGATCCGCATCCGATCAACGCGCCCTTCACCATCGAGCGCTTCCGCACCGGACGGCTCATCGACGAGGCGGCGGCGGCGGCGGTGGCGCACTGATGATGGCGCAGATGGCTGTCGCGATGCCGCTGATGCTGGCGGGGGAACAAGTGCTGGCGGGGGAACGGGGCATGTTCCATTTTCCCTCGCCGGACGAAGTGCGCACGCAGCCGATCAGCCGCACCGGCAACGAAACCGTCTGGCCGTTTTCGGTCGATGACGGCACGCTGGCCTGCGTCTGGAGTGGCGGCCAGAGAGTGGTGATGTTCTTCGAGGGACGACCCGAAGGACTCGACGAGGCCGAGACATTCCAGCCGCGTCAAGTCATCGTCACCACCGATCCGATGCAGCTCACCCTCGGCAACATGGCGTCCCGCGATCTGTTTCGTCCCGCTGCAAGCGTGGAAGAGCGCATCCGGCTCGTCGCACCGTTCGCGACCTTGGGACAGAAGCTTTGCGATCAACCGGCGGGCGCCCACGTCGGCCACGGCGAATTGTAGGAACCAGGACAATGCTTCTCATCCGCTGCCCCTATTGCGAGGAAGAGCGTCCGGAACTCGAGTTCCGCAACGCTGGCGAGGCGCACATCGCGCGCTCGGCCAATATGGCCGGCGAGAGCGACGACGATTTTGAAAAGTTCTTCTTCATCCGCTCCAACCCCAAGGGCATCATTTATGAGCGCTGGCGGCACATGCATGGCTGTGCGCGCTTCTTCAATGCCGTACGCGACACCGTCACCGACAAATTCGTCATGACCTACAAGGCCGGCGAGCCCAAACCCACCAAGCTGCCGAAAAACTCCAACGAAGTGGTTGCCAAATGAGCGGCGCGTTCCGCATTCCCGGCGCTGGCCGCTTCAGCCAAGCCAAGACCGCGCGGTTCAGCTTCGATGGCCAGTCCTATGCCGGCATCGAGGGCGACACGCTGGCCTCGGCGCTGCTCGCCAATGGCGTCCATCTCGTCGGCCGTTCGTTCAAGTACCACCGTCCGCGCGGCATCCTGTCGGCGGGCGCCGAGGAGCCGAACGCCCTGGTCGAAATCAGGCGCGACGCGGCACGCAAGACGCCGAACGTGCGGGCGACCGTGCAGGAGCTCTATGATGGGCTTGATGCGCAGTCGCAGAACCGCTGGCCGTCACTGTCCTTCGACCTCGGTGCGGTCAGCGATATCGCCTCGCCGCTGCTTTCGGCCGGCTTCTACTACAAGACCTTCATGTGGCCGAAAGCGGCGTGGAAGACGCTCTATGAGCCAAAGATCCGCGCCGCGGCCGGTCTTGGCGTTTCCCCGGACCAGCCGGATCCCGACCATTATTCATCGCGCTATGCGCATTGCGACGTGCTGGTGCTGGGCGGCGGTGCGGCAGGCATCGCGGCAGCGCTTGCGGCGGCCGAGACCGGCGTGCGCGTCATCCTCGCCGACGAGCAGGCCGAGTTCGGCGGCAGCCTGCGTTTCGAGAGCGGCGCGAAGATCGACGGCCAGGACGGTTTTGCCTGGGCGCAAGCTGCCGTGGCGAAGCTCGCCGCGATGGACAATGTCCGCGTGCTGTCGCGCACGACGGCGTTCGGCTACTATGCGCAGAATTTTATCGGGCTGGTCGAGCGTGTCAGCGAACATCTGAGGACCCCCGGCCACGATCTGGCGCGCGAGCGGCTTTGGCAGGTCCGGGCCAAGCGCGTGGTGCTGGCCTCCGGTGCGATCGAGCGCCACATGGTGTTTGCCGACAATGACCGGCCCGGCATCATGCTGGCGGGTGCCGCGCGTACCTATCTCAACCACTATGGCGTCGCCGTCGGCAGGAATGTCGGCGTCTACACCGCCAATGATTCCGCCTATGCAGCGGCGATCGACCTGAAGAAAGCCGGCGTCAACGTGGCGGCGATCGTCGATCTGCGCGACAATCCGACCGGACCGGTGATCGATGAGGCGAGGGCGCTCGGCATCGAGATCAATTTCGGCCGCGCGGTGATCCGCGCCGGCGGTAAGCTCAGGGTGTCGTCGATGACCGTGCAGCCGAAGAATGGCGGCGGCGAACGCACCATCGCGGTCGATGCGATCCTGATGTCGGCCGGCTGGACGCCGTCGGTGCATCTGTTCTCGCAGTCGCGCGGAAAGGTCGCCTTCAACGACGAGACCAAGCGCTTCGTGCCGGGCACCTATGCGCAGGACTGCGTCTCGGTCGGCGCCTGCAACGGCACCGATGGGCTGTCGGCCACGGTGGACGAGGCCTATGCGGCGGGCGTCAGGGCGGCGAAAGATGCCGGCGCCAAGGCCGCCAAGAGCAGCAAGCCGAAGGTCGATGCGTCGGAGAGCTGGTCGCGCGGTATGTTGGGCGCGGCGCCCGGCGCCGGGCCGGACACGACGGTGAAGGCGTTTGTCGATTTCCAGAACGACGTCACCGCCAAGGATATCCGCCAGGCGGTGCACGAAGGCATGCGATCGATCGAGCACGTCAAGCGCTTCACCACCAACGGCATGGCGACCGACCAGGGCAAGACCTCCAACATGCACGGCCTGGCGATTGCCGCCGAGGTGCTGGGAAAGCCGATCCCGGAGGTCGGCCTGACCACGTTCCGCGCGCCCTATACGCCGGTCACCTTCGGCGCGATCGTCAGCCATGCGCGAGGTCCGCTGTTCGACCCGACACGCAGAACCGCGATCCATCCCTGGGCCGAGGCGCAAGGTGCCGTGTTCGAGGATGTCGGCCAGTGGAAGCGCGCCTGGTATTTCCCCAAGGCGGGCGAGGACATGCACGCGGCGGTCGACCGCGAATGCGTCGCCGTGCGCAAGACGGCTGGCCTGTTCGATGCCTCGACGCTGGGCAAGATCGAAGTGGTCGGGCCGGACGCGGCCAAATTCATGGAGCTGCTCTACACCAACCCATGGGAGAAGCTGGAGCCCGGCCGCTGCCGCTACGGCATCATGCTGCGCGAGGACGGGTTCATCTATGATGACGGCGTCGTCGGCAGGCTGGCCCCCGACCGTTTCCACGTGACGACGACGACCGGCGGCGCGCCGCGCGTCATGAACCACATGGAGGACTATCTCCAGACCGAGTTCCCGCATCTCAATGTCTGGCTGACCTCGATCACCGAGCAATGGGCTGTTATCGCGGTGCAGGGACCCAAGTCGCGCGACATCATCGCGCCGCTGCTCGAAGGCATCGACATGTCGGACGAGGCGCTGCCGCACATGTCGGTGCGCGAAGGCAAGATCTGCGGCGTGCCGACGCGGCTGTTCCGCATGTCGTTCACCGGCGAGCGCGGCTTCGAGGTGAACGTGCCGGCCGACTATGGCCAGGCGGTCTGGGAAGCGCTGTGGGCCGAAGGCCAGAAGCATGGTGCGGCTGCTTATGGCACCGAGGCGATGCACGTGCTGCGCGCCGAAAAGGGCTACATCATCGTCGGCCAGGACACCGACGGCACGGTAACGCCGAACGACGCCGGCCTCGATTGGGCGGTCGGCAAGAAGAAGCCGGACTTCGTCGGCATCCGCGGCCTGACGCGGCCAGATCTGGTCGCCAAGGGCCGCAAGCAATTGGTCGGCCTGAAGACCAGGGATCCCAAGGTGGTGCTGGAAGAGGGCGCGCAGATCGTCGAGGACCCGAAGCAGGCGATCCCGATGAAGATGATCGGCCATGTCACCTCGAGCTACTGGTCGGAAAATTGCGGCCGCTCGATCGCTCTGGCGCTGGTCGCCGGCGGCCGCGACCGGATGGGCGAGACCCTCTATGTGCCGATGCCGAACGGGGTGATCGAAGTGGAGGTTACCGGCATGGTGTTCTTCGACGAGACGGGAGGGCGCCTCAATGGCTAAGGCCGCTGCAAGAAAGACGGCTCCGGCTGCATCGCCTTCGGTCGAACGCCGTCCGGCGCTGGCTGGGCGCAGCACCACTGCCGCCAGCGTCAAGGTCGAGGTGCTGCCGCCGGCCGAGCGCGTTTCATTACGGGCGCCGGAGGCTTCGGTCGCAGCGCTTTCAAAGGCGCTCGGCGTGACCTTGCCGAACAAGCCGAAAACCGCTGCCGCGAACGGCGGGCGCACCGCTCTGTGGCTCGGCCCCGACGAATGGCTGGTCATCGATGAGGCCGACAACGATCCGCTCGCCGATTGCGCCAAAGTATCCGCGCTGCATTCGGCGGTCGGCGTCTCGCATCGCAACATCGCGATATCAGTGACGGGTGCCGGAGCGGCGGCGGCGATCAATGCGGGCTGCCCGCAGGACCTGTCGCTCGACGCCTTCCCGGTGGGAGCAGCGTCGCGCACCATCCTGGGCAAGACCGAGATCGTGCTGCTGCGCACGGGTAACGACGCCTTCCGGGTCGAATGCTGGCGTTCCTTCTCGGACTATGTCTTTACTTTGCTGTCCGAGGGATCGCGCGACGCGGCGGTCTGAACTCGGAACGTTTTGCAGGGCACGCTCGTTCTGCATCCGCACGCCGAGGGAGAATGCCGATGCCGTCGAATTCCGCGCCGAAGTCGCCGGTCATAAAGACATCGGCTGTCCGCTCGCTCGAACACGAGCGGCACGAAGCGCCGAGCGCCGAAGACGAACTCGAGGAAGGCCTCGAAGACACGTTCCCGGCCAGCGATCCGATATCCATCACTGGAACGGCCATTCCTGGAGCTCCGGCAAAACCAGGCAAGGCCAAGACCGTGCCCGGGCGCAAGAGGCGCAAGCCGTAGTTTCCATCGGGCAAGATCTCATCGGGCCTTCTCAATCCCCTTGGACATGCTATTTAAAGCGCTTTGGGAGATGAAAATGCCGACAAAAGCGATCGTATGGGGCGAGAACGTCCACGAGCAGACCAATGAAGCCGTGCGCGACCTCTATCCCTTGGGGATGCACGGCACCATTGCCGCCGCCCTCAACCAGGACAAGGGCATCGAGGCGACCACCGCCACCTTGCAGGAACCCGAACATGGCCTGAGCGAGAAGCGCCTGGCGGCCACCGACGTGCTTTTGTGGTGGGGCCACGCGGCGCATGGCGAGGTCAAGGACGATATCGTCGAGCGGGTGCAGAAGCGGGTCTGGGAAGGGATGGGCCTGATCGTGCTCCATTCCGGCCACTACTCGAAGATATTCAAGCGGCTGATGGGCACGCCCTGTTCGCTGAAATGGCGCGAGGCGGGCGAGCGCGAGCGCGTCTGGGCGATCAACCGCGGCCACCCGATCGCGCAAGGCATCGGCGAGTGCCTGGAGATCGGCGAGACGGAAATGTATGGCGAGCCGTTCGCCGTGCCGGAGCCGCTCGAGACGGTGTTCGTCTCCTGGTACGAGGGTGGTGAGGTGTTCCGATCCGGGCTGACCTACCAGCGCGGTGCAGGACGGATCTTCTACTTCTCGCCCGGCCACGAGACCTATCCGATCTATCACAATGAGGGCGTGCAGCAGGTGCTGCGCAACGCCGTCCATTGGGCGCACAACCCGGCGCCGGCCTGGTCCGGCATCACCAACGCGCCGAACGTGCCGACGGATGCGGCCAAGGAGAAGATCGTGCAGAAGGGGCTGCGCCTGCATGCCGACGGCGACAAGGGCCTGAGTTGATTCGGGCCTGAGCTGATCGGGGCCTGAATTGCTTAAGGCGTGAGTTGATTGGGGCTTGGGGCTAATGCACCGAATTCTTCTGCTCGGCACCGGCGGTATCGCCGGGCATCATGTCGAGGAGTTTGCCGAGATCCCGGGCTGCAGCATCGTCGCCTGTGTCGACCAGGTGCCCGGCCGCGCCGCAGCGTTTGCCGCCGTCAGCAAGATCGGCGAATCTTTCGAGAGCCTGGAGGCGGCGATCGCCTGGGGTCAGTTCGATGCCGCCATCAACGCGACGCCGGATGGTGCGCATATGGCGACGACGCTGGCGCTGCTTGCCCAGGGAAAGCATGTGTTTTGCGAAAAGCCGCTGGCGCCGAACCACGCCGACGCGCTTGATATGACCGAAGCGGCCGAGGCTGCAGGGGTGGTCAACATGGTCAACCTGACCTATCGCAACTCACCGGCGATTCATGAAGCGCGGCGCATGGTGCTGGCCGGCGAGATCGGCGAGCTGCGCCATGTCGAGGCGAGCTACCGGCAAAGCTGGCTGGTCAGCCAGTCATGGGGCGACTGGCGGGTCGAGGACAAATGGCTGTGGCGCTTGTCCAGCCGGCACGGTTCAACCGGCGTGCTGGGCGACGTCGGCATCCACATCCTGGACTTCGCCACCTATGGCGCCGATCAGGACATCGTCAGCCTCCACGCCGATCTGGTGACGTTTCCGAAGGCCGAGGGCGAGCGCATCGGCGACTATCTGCTGGATGCCAATGACAGCGTGGCGATGACGGCCCGGCTCAGTTCCGGCGCGCTCGCCACGATCGCGGCGAGCCGCTACATGACCGGCCACGCCAACGATTTGTCGCTGGCCCTGCACGGCACCAAGGGCGCCATCAGGGTCGAGACCGACGGCAAGGCATCTAACCTGTCGGCCTGTCTCGGCGGCGATGTCGATCTTCAGCAATGGCGAACGCTGGCGCTGCCCAGTGTCAAGCGCAATGCGCGACGCTTTGCCGATGCGCTGGATACAGGCCGGAATGGCGATCCGTCGTTCCGGCGTGCCGCCGACATGCAGAAGCTGATTGACGCGGCCTTCGAGAGTTCAGCGGCGAAGCTGCCGGTTTCGGTCAGCTGAAGTTTCCACCTGACCGGCTTGTGCCGGCCAGAAGTGATGTCCTGCAAATATCAGAACGAGCTCGGCACGATCCAAGGATTGATGTCGATGCCGAGGCGCGGACCTTTGCCTTCAGCGGTATTTTCCATGGCGCCCTTCTTCTCGACCGAACCGGTCGAAGCGCAATCGAGCTTCACGTTGGTCTTGGTGTCAACGCAGGCCGCCACCGGCGCATGCTTGACGGGGTGGGTGGTGTTGGCGGCGAAGGCCGAGCCCGAAAGTGCCAGCACGGCGGCGAGGGTGAGGAGTATCTTTTTCATTGTCAGTCTCCGTTTTCGACGGGTGAATTTCTCTCGTACATGTACGATGCACTGTACATATACGCCCGTCGATCGCGAAGTTCAAGGAAAACCGTACGCGTACAATAAATTTTTTGTTAACCAAGAAACCCCCCAGGTCTGGAGGGGATACACAAACCAAAGGAAACGGCGTTCAGCAGTTGACCGGTGTCTCGGTCAGTGGCGGCACGTTTTGCGTGCTGAGCGTGGCAAGCGTGAAATCGCACATCCGCTTCACGAAGGCCTGCGGGTCGCCGAAGGGGTAGAACGGAAAGGTGATGAGCAGCGAGATCGTGCCGTGGCCGACCGCCCACAGCATGGTGGCGATGGCGCGCGGATCGCCCTGCAATTTGCCGGCGGCGACGCAGGCCTCGACCCTGCTGATCAGCACCTTCATAGCAGGGTTGCTCTCTTCCATTTCGTTGTAGCCTTCTGGCAGCTTGGTCTTTTCGGTCATGAACACGGTGCGGTATTCGTTGGGATTGCCGAGTCCGAAAGCGGCATATTCGGTCATCACCGCCTGCAAGGCCTCGATCGGATCGTCGGACGGATGCTCCTCGATGCGGCGGGCAAGCGTCTCGAATGCATCCTCGGCCAGAGCGAACAGGATGTCCTGCTTGTCGGCGAAGTAGGAATAGACCGACATCGGGGCGTAGCCGACCCGCTTGGCCAGCTTGCGGATGGTCAGGCCTTCATAGCCTTCCTCCTGGACGAGCTTGTGCGCGGCCTCGACCAGTTCGGAGCGCAGTTCGGCCTTTTGTTTCTCGCGGCGTGTCGGGACGCTCGGCGGCAAGATCTGGTGCCTTTGGTTGGTTGGTGTCTGGCTAAATTATATACGCTGTACGGAAACGGACAAGAGCGCGGGAGGTTCCCAAGCGGTATGCTTCGGATCGTGCCGACGCTTGTCGAAGTTGGCGGCACCCGTGATCAGCACCTTTGCTCCGTCAAAGCGGCCCATCACGCCTCCTTGTCGATCAGCTTCGCGGCAAGACGCGAAAGCAGCTTCACCGCCTCGCCATAGGTCCGGGCTTTTTCCGGATTGGAGGCGTTGCCGTCCAGCGCCCGCTTGTAGACGCCTTGGCAGATCGCGGCCAGCCGGAAGAAGGAAAAGGCCAGGAAGAACGTCCAGTTGCCGATACCGGTGAGCCCGCGCCGCCGGCAGTAGGCGGCGACGTAGTCCGTTTCGGAGGGCAGCCCGAGCGCCGCGCGGTTGATGCCGCCCAGGCCGCGAAAACCCGACGCGTGCGGCAGCCGCCATTGCATGCACTGATAGGCGATATCGGCGAAGGGGTAGCCTGATGTCGACAGTTCCCAGTCGAGCACCGCCAGAACTTTTGGCCGGTGGGGCGCGAAGATCAGATTGTCCAGCCGGTAATCGCCATGGACCAGGGAGACGCGGCCGTCATCCTCCGGTATGTGTGTCTCCAGCCAGGCAATCAACCGGTCCATATCGGCCACCGTGCCGGTCTCCGAGGCGCGGTACTGGCTGGTCCAGCGCGCCAGCTGGCGCTCGAAATAACTGCCCGGTCGGCCGAAATCGCCGAGCCCCACGGCCTCGACATCGACCTCGTGCAGCGCGGCAAGAGTGTCGTTCATGGCATCGTAGATGGCGGCGCGTTCATCGTTGTCGCGAGCCTCCGGCAGGGCCGGATCCCAGAAAATGCGGCCGTCCAGGAAATCCATCACGTAGAACATACGGCCGATGGGCGAGTCTTCCGCCGACAGATGCAGCATGGCAGGCACAGGCACGGCGGTGCCGGCAAGCGCGCTCATTACCCTGAATTCGCGATCGACCTGATGCGCCGATTTCAGCAATTGCCCCGGCGGCTTGGCGCGCAGCACATAACGGCCGCTTGCCGCCGTCAAAAGGTAGGTCGGGTTCGATTGGCCGGATTTGAACTTCTCAACTGCCTCAAGGCCGGAAAAGCCAGGTATGTTCGCCTCGAGGTAAGGCGCAAGCGCTGCCTGGTCGAGAACGGGATCACTCATGCCGTCTCGGGCTGGCGTTCGATCAAGGTCAGCGTCAACCAGCGCGCGGTCAGTGCCGGCTTCTTCGAACCCTCGATCTCGATCGTCACGTCATGCGCGGTCTGCACCCAGCCCGACGGCCTGACCTTGACGTCGGCCAGCACGAACCGCGTGCGGATGCGCGCGCCGGTCTTCACCGGCGCTAGGAAGCGCAGCGAATCGAAGCCGTGGTTGACGCCCATCTTGCCGTTTTCCAGCGGCGGCATGGTCTCGAAAGTCATCGCCGACAACAGCGACAGCGACAGGAAGCCGTGCGCGATGGTGCCGCCGAACGGCGTTTCGCGCATGGCCCGCTCCGGATCGCAGTGGATGAACTGGTGGTCGTCGGTGGCGTCGGCGAACTGATCGATCATGCGTTGCGTGACCGCCCGCCACGGCGACACGCCAACCTCCTTGCCGACACTGGCCAGAAGCACATCGAGACTGATCGGTTCCACGCTCATGTCCTCCAGTTCCCCCCGGCTTCTGTGGCCGGAAAATGTCATTCCTTGAACAAGGTCAGCCCATGCTGCACCGACTGTCCGCCGTCGATCGGCAGAATGGCGCCGGTGATGTAGCTGCCTGCACGGCTGCACAAATAGAGCGTTGCGCCGGCAATGTCATCCGGTGCGCCGATACGGCCGATCGGAACATGGCTGCCGACGTGCCTGGCCTGCTCATCCGTGCCCGTGGCGAATGCCGTCATCCGGCTCTGGAAGGGGCCGGGAGCGAAGGCATTGACGGTGATGCGGCGGCCGGCGAACTCGAGCGCAAGGGTGCGGGTCAGATGATGCACGGCTGCCTTGGACGCCGTGTAGGAATAGGCGTCGTCGGCCAGCGGCTGCGTGCCCATCACCGAACCGAGATTGATCACCCTGGCCGGATCGGCGTCGCTGGCGGCAGCGTCGAGCAGTGGCAGCAATTCGCGGGTCAGATGGAAGACCGCGGTGACATTGACGCCAAACACCTTGGCCCAAGCCGAATAGGGGAAGCTTTCCAGCGGCGCGCCCCAGGAGACGCCGGCATTGTTGACCAGAATATGCAGTTTCCCGGTCCGCGCCTTGACCGCGGCGACGAGTGCAGCGATGCCGGCTTCGCTAGAAACGTCCCCGGCGAAGCCCTCGGCCCGGCCCGGTGCACCAAGCTCGTTCAACTCTTCGGCGACCTGGATGCAATCCTCGCCCTTGCGCGACGCGATCATCACGCTGGCGCCGGCCCTGACCAGCCCGGTCGCCGCCATGCGGCCTATGCCGGTCGCGGCACCCGTCACCAGCGCGGTCTTGCCGGCCACCGAAAACAGCTCGTCCAGATAGCTCATCACAATCCTCCGCGCTCGGCATGCGGGCAAACAGTTCGCGTTGACAAGGCTATCCGAAGTACGGTCATCCTTGCCACTGACAAAATGCCTGGCATGCATGAAGGGTTAGCGACCGATGACGGAGATGAATCTCGGCATGACCGAGCGGCTGAAGCCGATCCACGCGCGCGTCGCGGCCATGGTTCGCGACGAGATCATGCCGCTCGACAGGGAATTCCTGAGCGAGGTGGGCAAGGCAGGCAACCGCTGGGTCTACAGTGCGCGCCAGAGCGAGATCCTCGAAGGGCTGAAGAAAACCGCAAGGGAGCGCGGCCTGTGGAATTTCTGGCTGACCGGCTCGGAACGCGGCTACGGCCTTTCCACCGTCGAATATGCCTATCTGGCCGAGGAGATGGGCAAGGCGCATCTTGGCGCCGAGACCTTCAACTGTTCGGCGCCCGACACCGGCAATATGGAGGTGCTGGAACGGTACGGCTCGGCCGACCACAAGAAAGAATGGCTGGAACCGCTGATCGAGGGCAAGGTCCGCTCGGCCTATCTGATGACCGAGCCGGATGTCGCGTCGTCCGATGCCACCAACATTGCCATGCGCTGCGAACGCCAGGGCGACGACTACGTGCTCAACGGCGAGAAATGGTGGGCTTCGGGCGCCGGCGATCCGCGCTGCGCCATCTACATCGTCATGGTCAGGACCGGCGGCGATGACGAGCCGCAGCACCGCCGTCATTCGATGATCCTGGTGCCATCAGGCACAAGGGGTGTGACCAAGGTCCGGGCCATGCAGGTTTATGGCGATGACGACGCGCCGCACGGCCACATGCATCTTCGCTTCGACAATGTGCGGGTACCGACATCGAACCTGATCCTCGGCGAGGGCAGGGGGTTCGAGATCGCGCAAGGGCGGCTCGGTCCCGGCCGCATCCACCATTGCATGCGCGCCATCGGCCAGGCCGAGATGGCGCTCGAGATGCTGTGCCAGCGTTCCTTGCGCCGCGAGGCCTTCGGCCAGAAGCTGGCAAAGCTCGGCGCCAATTTCGACATCATCGCCGAATGCCGCATGGAGATCGAGATGGCCCGGCTGCTCTGCCTCAAGGCGGCGTGGATGATCGACCAGGGCGACGCCCGCGCCGCAGCCCCCTGGATCAGCCAGATCAAGGTGGTGGCACCCCGCGTCGCGCTCAAGGTCACCGACGAGGCGGTGCAGATGTTCGGCGCGCAAGGCATCAGCCAGGACACGCCGCTGGCGCGGTCGTGGACGCATCTGCGGACCTTGCGCCTTGCCGACGGGCCGGACGCCGTGCATCGCCGTCAGGTGGCGCGCACCGAGCTGAAGAAATACACGCAAGAAAAGGTCTGAGCGCCGGCATCGTCATCTGGCGATGCCGACAGTCCAAGCACGGAGTGTTCCAATGGCCGTCCCCTCCGAAATGAAGGCGCTGCTGCTGGTCGGCGACGGCTACACCAGGACGCCGAGCGGCAGTGTGCTGGAGGCGATGGAGCCGTATCTCGAGCCGGGCAACATCGCGGTGCCGACACCCGGACCGACGCAGGTGCTGATCAAGGTCAGCCTCGCCTCGATCAACCCCTCCGACATCGCCTTCGTCAAGGGCCAGTACGGCCAGCCGCGCGCCAAGGGACAGCCGGCCGGCTTCGAGGGCGTCGGCATCGTCGTCGCCAGCGGCGACGAGACCTATCCCCAAAGCCTGATCGGCAAGCGCGTCGCCTTTGCCACCGGCGTCACCAACTGGGGCTCGTGGGCCGACTATGCCGTCGCTGAAGCTGCTGCATGCATTCCGCTGCTCGACACGGTCCGCGACGAGGATGGGGCGGCGATGATCGTCAACCCGCTCACCGCGCTCGCCATGTTCGACGTCGTCAAGGAGGAAGGCGAGAAGGCCTTCGTCATGACCGCCGGCGCCAGCCAGCTCTGCAAGCTGATCATTGGCCTGGCCAGCGGAGAGGGCTTCCGGCCGATCGTCACCGTGCGCCGCGACGACCAGATCGCGGCGCTGAAAGCGCTCGGCGCGGCGCACGTCCTCAACGAAAAGGCGCCGGATTTCAAGGCAGCGCTGCGCGAGGTGATGAAGGCCGAACAGCCGCGCATCTTCCTCGACGCGGTGACCGGGCCGCTGGCTTCCGCCATCTTCGACGTCATGCCGAAGCGTTCGCGCTGGATCATCTATGGGCGGCTCGATCCCGAACACACTGTTATCCGCGAGCCCGGCCAACTGATCTTCCAGCACAAGCATATCGAAGGGTTTTGGCTGAGCGAGTGGATGCGCCAGTTCCGCGATCGCCGCGGCCCGGCGATCCTGGAAGCGCAGAAGCGTTTTTCCGATGGGCGCTGGTCGACCGACGTGACGGCGGTGGTGCCGCTTGCCGAGGCGATGGCGCGGGTGCCAGCGGAACTGGCCAAGCCGAACGGCAAGGTGTTCATCCGGCCTTAGGCCAATTCGAAAGATTCGAGCAGCTTGGACGGGAGGGGCCTCGGAGGGCTTTGCGGGCAGAGATTGCCGGTTATCCGCCGACGCGGGACCGTCAGGCCGATATCCTGGTCCATCAAGCCCCCTATGCCACGCCGCTGCGTCCGTGATATGCCGCCGCCATCGAATGCCGGGACAGGCTGGACTGAGCCTGTTCCGGGATTGTGTGGGGTGCCTTGATGACGATTTCCAAGCCGGTTTTCGACCGTTTGGGGTTTGGCCTGTGGATCGGAGCGTTCCTGGTCGTTCTTGCCATGGTCCTGTGGTCGCCGTACACGCGGACGGTATGGAAGGCCTATATAGATGGCAGCGAGGCGCTTCTGGCCGGTCTGCCACTCTACGACACCCAATCCGAGATGGGGTATCTCTACGCGCCGGCCTTCGCCGCGCTCTACACTCCAATAGTCAAGCTCGGTCCGCATCTGGGCGGCGTGATGTGGCACTCCCTCGGGTTTGCGGTGCTGACCTATGCCGCGATGCGGCAGGTGCGCAAGCTCGGTGGTGACGAGTTGATGTGGCTGCTTTCTTTCGGCCTCTTCCTCGCTGTGCCGATGGCGCTCGGCGCGATCCGCAACGGCCAGGCGACGATCCTTTTGACCGGCGCTTGCTGGCTTCTCACATTGTCGGCGCTGGAAGGACGACGGGCGGAGACGTTCTTCTGGGCTTCGCTCGCCATCATCGCCAAGCCGACCGCGATCATAATGCTGTTGTTGGTAGGAGCCCTTCGGCTTCGGTTGATACCGGTGCTGGTGCTGGCGGTGCTGTTCGTGCTCGCACTGCCTTACGCTTTTGCTCCCGCCGGCTATCTCAACGATCAGTATCGTGTCTTCGCCCAGATGCTGACCTCCATGGCCGTCGAGAACACCAGCCATTTCGTGTCCACCGATTTCACGGCACCGTTCACCACGATAGGGCTGCCGATACCGGAATTCGGCGCAACGATCGTGCGCATGGTCATGGCCCTGCTTACGCTTTCAGCCGTCATCTGGTTCGACCGCAGGCTCGAACAGGGAAAGGCGGCGCTGGCGATCTTCCTGACGGCCACCTTCTACATGTGCGTCTTCAACCCGCGCGTCGAACCCAACACCTTTGCCATGATCGCGGTACCAGCCGGTCTTGCCATCGCCCTGTTGTGGCGCGAAGAACGGGGCGGCGTCCTCGCCTCGGTGCTGTCGATGACGCTGTTCGTGACCGGGCTGAGCGGCGTCGAGCGCCATGTGCACGATTTCCTCTTCCCCTGGTTCCGGCCGGTCGCCGTCACTTTCATCGCCGGTTCGCTGATCTGGTGGTTCTGGGCCAAGGCACGGGAAAAGGTGGTGAATGCGGGAGTCGCGAATGGCTGAGTTGCGACAGAGCCTCGATATCGTTGCGCCATTCTTCAACGAGGCGGCATCGGCATCGGCCTTCGCGCGCCTGCTAGGCGAGCTCGAAGCGGCCGTGGCACAGCGCTTCGGCATGACCGTGCACAAGATCCTGGTCGATGACGGCAGCGGTGACGATGGCGCTGGACGATTTTCGCAAGCGCTGACGGGATCGTGGGAGATCGTCCGCCTCAGCCGCAATTTCGGCAAGGAAGTCGCTGTACTCGCCGGCCTCGACCAGTCGCGCGGCGACATGGTGCTGATCATGGACGCCGACCTCCAGCATTCCCTGGACATCAGCCTGAAGCTGATCGCCGAGCTGGTGGACCATCCGGACATCGACGTCGTCTTTGCCCAGAACGACCGCCGCGAGGCGAGCTGGCGGCGCAGCCAGCTTGCACGGCTTTTCTACAGCCTGATCAACAGCAGCCAGCGTTTCGATATTCCCGAAAATGCCGGCGACTTTCGCGTCATGCGCGGCGCTGTCGCGCGCGCTCTGACCAGCCTGCGTGACAAGCGTCGCTTCAACAAGGGCCTGTTTGCCTGGGCCGGCTTTCGCCAGAAGGCGTTGCCCTATTCGCCGGAAGGCCGCGCCAGCGGCACATCGAAATGGAGCCGGCTCAACCTCATCGCCTTCTCGCTGGAGGGGTTCACCTCGTTCTCCGTCATTCCGCTACGCCTGATCAGTCTTAGCGGGCTGCTCGCGGCGATGGCCGGCGCGCTCTATGGCGCCAAGGTGTTCTTCGAGGTGATCTTCTACGGCATTGCCGTTCCGGGCTACCCCAGCCTGCTGGTTGCCGTCGTTCTGCTCGGCGGCCTCAACCTGACCCTGCTTGGCCTGATCGGCGAATATGTCTGGGTGACGCTCAGCGAGAGCAAGGATCGGCCGGTCTATCTCGTGCGCGATGTCGTGCGCAGCGAGGCCCCCGCCGACCGGCCGGAGCCGGGCACTTCGAACAGATGACGCGGCGCATTCGCCTGATCGCTGACGATTACGGCCTGGCGCCTGGCGTTTCCGCCGGGATTCTCGATCTTCTCGATCGGGGGCGCCTGACCGGCACCAGCTGCATGACCGGCTTTCCCGAGTGGGCAAAGGAGGCAGAGCGCATAAAACCGCTGTGCGGCCGGGCCGCGGTTGGGCTGCACCTCACCTTGACCGACCAGTTGGCCGCCACCGGCCGGTCGGCCTTGGCGCCGGAAGGCCGGCTGCCACCGCTCCGCGCACTGGCCTTGCCTGTTCTGCGCGGCCGCATCGGCGACCGCCATGTCCATGCCGAGCTTGACGCCCAGTACGGCCGCTTCGTCGAGGCGCTTGGCCGCCGCCCCGATTTCGTCGACGGGCACCAGCATGTGCATTTCCTTCCCGTTGTGCGCACATGGCTGCGCACACGGTTTCCAGAAGGCGCCGACAGGCCGGCCCTGCGCGGCGCCCCGGCGCTGGCCGCAGGGTCGAAAGTCGCCGCCATTGCCGCGCTGGCTGCCGGGTTCAACCGCTCGATGCAGCGCGCGGGCTTCATCGTTTTCCAGCCGCTCGCCGGCATCTATGACTGGCGACAGCCCGAAAAGTTCGCTGCGGTTCTGCAGGCGGCCGTCGAAGGGTTGCCGGAGCGAGGGCTGTTCATGTGCCATCCCGGCCATGTCGACGAGACGCTGCGCGCGCGCGACACCATGCAAGATGTGCGCGAGGTGGAATTCGCGGCCCTCGCATCGGACGAATTCGGCGCTGGTCTGGCCCGCGCCGGCGTCGAGATCTTGGACGGCAAGAGATGAGCGAAGCCGATCGGCCCCAGCGTTCGGCCGGCAGCAAGATCGTCCGCTTCGCCATTGTCGGACTGGCGAACACGGCCATCGACCTTGCCAGCTTCTTCCTGCTGCTCAAGCTCGGGGTTCCGCCGGTGCCGGCCAACATCGCTGCCTGGTTCGTCGCCGTCACCTTTTCCTTCGCGGCGAACGGCTTGTGGTCGTTCGAGCGCAATCGAGCCATCCGGCTGCATGATGCGTTCCTTCGTTTCGCCACGCTTGGAGCGCTGATTTCGCTCGGTGTCTCCAGCCTCTCGATCGCGCTATTCGCCGGCATAATCGGGGTGTGGCCGGCGAAAATCGGGGGCGTCGTGGTGGCGGCGGTGCTGAATTTCCTCGCCGCGCGCTGGTCGATCGAAGGTCGGTTGCTGAGATAGCCGGAATTATTTTTCTTACGAAATTCCGGACGAAAAACCGCTACACACTTTCCTGGAATTTCTATTCTGCCGGCTCCACATTGGTGTAGGCGGCTTCCTCCAACTCGCGCTTCAGCCGGGCTTCCTCGTGGGTCTTCGGCGTGACGAAGCGGCCAAGCAGGAGATAGGCGACCGGCGTCAGGAACAGTGTCGAGACGGTGGCCAGCCCCAGGCCGCCGACGATGACCCAGCCGAGCGCGACGCGCGCCTCGGCACCGGCGCCGCTCGCCAGCACCAGCGGCAGGCCGCCGAGCACGGTGCAGATCATCGTCATCATCACCGGCCGCACGCGGATGATCGAGGCCTGTTCGATCGCCTCGCGCACGCCAAGCCCGCGGTCGCGCAACTGGTTGGCGAATTCGACGATCAGGATGCCGTTCTTGGCCATGACGCCGACCAAAAGCACCAGGCCGATCTGGCTGTAGGCGTTGAGACTGGTGCCCGAGAGGAGAAGCGCGAAAATCGCACAGGCCAGCCCGAGCGGCACCGTCGCCATGATGATGACGGCGCTGACAAAACTTTCGAACTGGGCGGCCAGCACCAAAAGGATGATGACCAGCGCGAAGCCGAAAATGGTGACCATGGCGCTGTTGGTCTCGCCTAGCGTCGCCGCCTCGGCCAGGGGCAGGATGCGGCTGCCTGGCGGCAGCAGCGGTGTGGCGATTTGCTCGGCGCGGGTGAGCGCGTCGCCAAGCGCGAAGTCGCCGCTGAGGTTGGAGGTGATCGCCACAGAGGGCTGCTGCTGTTCGCGCGACAGCGACGGTGGCACGGCGCGTTCGGTCAGCGTGGCGATGGTCGACATCGGCACGAAACGTCCGTCGGCTGTTTTCAGGAAGATGTTTTCCAGATCCGTCGGATCGTTGATCGGATTGGTGGTCGAGACCAGCTTCACGCCGTAGCTGCGGTCGGCGATGTAGACGTCGACGACGTCGTTGCCGTCGAGCATGGCCTGCAAGGTGTTGGCCAGTCCTGATATGTCGATGCCGAGGTCGGAGGCGCGCTCGCGGTCGATGGCCACGGCTAGCTGCGGCTGCGTCGGGTCGATCGACAGGCGCGGTGTCTGGAAGCGCGGGTCCTTCTGCATCTCGGCGATGATCTTCACGGCGGCATCGCCGAGTGCCTTGCGGTCGTTGCCGACCAGCGCGAACTGCAGGCCGTTGCCGGCGCCACGGATACCGAGGCTGTTGGGCTGCACCGGGAAGATGCGCACGCTCGGCACCTGCCTGGTCAGCTGGCTGATCTCGGCCATGATCTCCTGCTGGCTGCGGCTGCGCTCGTTCCACGGCGCCAGCGTCATCACCATGAAGCCGGAGTTGTAGGAGCCGTTCTGGCCGGCATTTTCGAAAGTGCTGCGGATCTCGCCGGAATCGCGCATCGGCTGGATCAGTCTCTCGATCTTCTGCATCTGCTGCGTTGTGTAGTCGAGGCTGACGCCTTGCGGGGCGCTGATGCGCAGAAGCACGGCGGCGCGGTCCTCGGTCGGCGTCAGCTCCTGGCGGATGGTGCCGAACAGCGTGAAGGCGGTGCCGGCGAACAGCACCGCGACCAGAAGCACGATCCATGGCGCGTCGAGGCAGGCGTGCAGGCTGCGCTTGTAGGCCGTATTGAGCGCGCCGCCGATGCGGGCGCCGATGCCATGGCCACCTTCGTGGTGGAGCGATGCGCTGGTCAGCATGCGCGAGGCGAGCATTGGGCACAGCGTCAGCGCCACCACGCAGGACAAGAGCACCGACATGGCAAGCACGAAGCCGAATTCGCGGAACAAGCCGCCGGTCTGGCCGGGCAGGAACGAGATCGGCACGAAGACGGCGACCAGCGTCAAGGTGGTGGCGATGACGGCGAAGAACACCTCCTGCGCGCCGAGCACGGCGGCGGCGCGCGGCCCCATGCCTTCGTTGCGTCGTCGCACGATGTTTTCGAGCACGACGATGGCGTCGTCGACGACCAGACCGGTCGCCAGCACCAGCGCGAGCAGGGTCAGGATGTTGACCGAGAAGCCGGCCAGATAGATGGCGGCGATGGTGCCGATCATGGCGACCGGCATCGACAGGCCGGGGATCAGCGTCGCACGCCAGTCGAGGAGAAACATGTAGATGACGATCAGCACCATGGTGACGGACAGGCCGAGCGCGATCTCGACCTCGTGCACCGCCCCCTTGACGAAGACAGCGTCGTCGCTGGTGATCTTGATCGACATGCCCTCGGGCAGGTTTTCCTGCAGCTTGGCGACGGCGGCCTGGACGCCGGTCGAGATGTCCAGCGTGTTCGATTCCGCCTGGCGGATGATGCCGATGCCGATGCCGGTCTTGCCGTCCGAGCGCAACGTGGTCTGGCCGACGTCGGGGCCGAGCGTGACGGTGGCGACATCGCGGATGCGCGTCGTGCCGCCGACAATTATGTTTTCGAACTCTTCAGGCGTGGTCACGTCGGCAGTCGTGCGGACGATCAGGTCCTGGTTGGTCGTGGTGATCGAACCGGCGGGGGAATCGAAGGCGACCGAGGCAAGGGCGGCCCTGAGGTCGGCGACCGTGAAGCCGAGGCTGGCCAGCTTGTTCTGGTCGACATCGATGCGGAAGATCTTGTCGCGGTCGCCATAGACCTGAACGTCGGCAACGCCGGGCACGGCGGCCAGCTCGTCCTCGATCTGGTCCTGGACCACCACGGTCATGTCCTGGATCGACATGTTGTCCGAGGTCACCGCCAGTCGCATCACCGCGTCGGAATTGGCGTCGGCCTTGACGATGCGCGGCGGATCGGCGGTGTCCGGCATCTGGTTGGCGACGCGGCCGACGGCATCACGCACGTCCGAGGCGGCGACATTTAGATCGACGCCATCGTTGAACTCGATGGTGACGCGGCTCGAGCCGAATGAGGAAGACGACGAGATCGACTTGACGCCGGAGACGCGGGCGACGGCGCCCTCGATGGTGTCGGTCAGTTCGCGATCGACGGTCTCGGCCGCCGCGCCCTCGAAGGTGGTGGAAACGGTGACCACCGCGCGATCGACGTCCGGCAGTTCGCGGATCTCGACGCCGTAGAAGGCGGCCAGGCCGGCGACCGCAATCAGTGTGTTCAGCACGAAGGCCATCACCGGCCTGCGGATGAACAGGGCGGTGAAGCCGGTCTCGCTGGCAGTGTTGGCGGGGCTGGTCATGTGCCTGCGGCGGCGTCCGCGGCGCGCTGCTCTTCGCCGGCGAGGCGGACCGCGCCGCCCTCGCTGACGCTCTGGGTGCCTTCTGTGACCACCATGTCGCCATTGTCGATCTCGGCGTCGATCAGCACGGTCTCGGTGTTGCGCTGTACGATGCGCACCGGGACCCGCCTGGCCTTGCCGTCCTCGATCTGCCAGACATAGGCGCCGTCCGCCCCCCACAGGATCGCCAGCGGGCTGACGGCCGGATAGGTTTGCCCCGGAAATTTCATGGTGATGCCGAACGACATGCCGGCGCGCAGTGAATCCGCCGGGTTGGCGATCTTGGCCTTGACCAGCAGGGTGCGGCTCTTTTCATCGATGTGGTTGTCAATGGCCGAAACGGTGCCGCTATAAGCATTGCTGGGATTGGCGATCGGCGTCGCCGTCAATTGTGCACCGATCTTGACGGCGGCAGCGAAGCGCTCGGGCACCAGGAAGTCGACCAGGATCGAGGACCGGTCGTCGAGCGTGGCGATGGCCGACTGGTTGGTGACATAATTGCCGGCCGAGATCGGCAGGATGCCGACGGTGCCGGCGATCGGCGCCAGAATCGACCGGCGCTGCAGTGCGAGTTCCGCATCCTGAAGCGCCAGCTTGGCGCCCGCCAGCACCACCTCGGCGTCAGCCACTGCGACTGGTGTCGCGGCATTGGAGGCACGAAGCGACCTGACACGGTCGAGTTTGGCCTGCGCATCCTGCAAGGCGAGCTTGGCGCGGTCCTGAGAGATCACTTCGGTCTCGGAATCCAGGGTGGCGAGAATCTGTCCCTTATCGACATGGCTGCCGGATTCGACCAGCAGTTCGGCGAGGCGGCCGGAGCTGTAGGGATTGACGGCCACCGAGGCGTTGGCACGGCCGGTGCCGATTGCCTGCAGGCGGTCGTTGATAACAGCCGAAGTGGCCGCAAGGGCGACCACGTTCACCCGCTGGTTGCCGCTATTGCGGCCGTTTGACTGCTTCGCGTTGGCGGCGCCGGTCTCAGCCGGGGGCGTTGCCGCGGAGGCCCAGTCGATGCCCCAGCGTGCCAGCACGTCCGGCGCGCCGGGATAAAAGCGCAGCCAGGCGGCTGCCGCCACCACCAGCACCACAAGTGCAAAAAGTATCTGTTTCCAGGCGGCCATCGGCACTCCGGTTGGTAAAACAATCCTTCCGTCTACCGGTTTCCCGAAATGAAGCAGACGCAGCGAGGCTATTGTAAGGCAAAGAAGCCGCCTCGATATCGCGTCTTTATGACAATTCTCCGGGGGCTGCGCACATTAAATATATGTAACGTTGAGAAAATATGCATAACGCTTTGGATCATCACACAGGCACTAACGCAGACTTTCCATCTCGCGAATGCGTTTGGCGCCTTCTGCTTCCAGTTGCCTGGTGACGGCGCCGATCAGCGTTTCGGCGACGACGAAAAGGGCAGCCGAAGAGTCCCATGCCGACGGCACCGCGGTTCGTCCGGCGATAACATGACGAGCAAAGCGGGCGATCGGCGACAGCCACTGGTCGGTGAACAGCACGATCTGGACGCCACGCTGATGCGCCTTTTCGGCGAAGCGGACGAGGCTGTCCTGGTAGCGCCTGATGTCGAAGATCACCAGCACGTCGCGCTTGCCCATGTCGATCAATCGGTCGCGCCACATGCTCTCCTGCCCGGCGAGGTGAAAGACATCCGGCTGGATGACAGCGAGGTGGGCGGCCATGTAGCGCGCCAGCGGATCGGTGAAGCGGCCGCCGATCAGGAAGGTCTTGCCGCGCCGGTCCGCTAGCCGGGCGGCGATGTCGGCAAGCTGCCTGTCGGACAGGTGTCTGAACGTCTCGCGCATGTTGTCGAGCGTCGCTTCCAGCATCGGCGACACCGTCCCACCACCAGGCGAGGGCGGATTGAGCGTCCTTGTCGCCGGCGATTGCAGTTGCGCCGCCAGTTCGTCCTGCAGGCTCGACTGGAATTCCGGATAGTTCTGAAAACCCAGCCGGGCGACGAAACGCAGGATCGTCGGCGAGGAGACGCCCGCCGCGGCCGAGAATTCAGCGACCGTTTTCAGGCCGATCATCGGATAGTTGGCGATCAGTGTCTGGGCCGCGCGCCGTTCGCCGGCCGGCATCGTGCCGAGGCGATCGGCGATCAGTTCGGCAATGCTGGAAATCATGTTTTCCCCACCCCTGGCCCGGCCGAAGGCCTTTTCCGAGATCGCATTTGACAAAGCCGGACAAACTGTATGAAATCATCCACAGGGACGCAATGAGGCAAAATACGTAACATACGATACAGCGCTCCCCGGGGACGGCACAGTATGGAGAAAGCACGGCCCGCCAGCCTTGCATCGTCTGATACCGTAAGGGTGACGAACCCCGGCGGATCGAGCCCTTTCGTGCTGACTTGCGATCACGCCTCGAACTTCCTGCCGGCCGAATTCGGTACGCTCGGCCTTGCCGCCGAGGACCTGTCCCGTCACATCGCCTGGGATCCCGGCGCGCTGCCGGTTGCCCGCCGCATGGCGCAGGCGCTCGACGCGACGCTGGTGGAAACTCGTATTTCTCGCCTTGTCATCGACTGCAACCGGCCACTCGACGCGCCCGACCTGGTACCGCCGGTCAGTGAGACAACGGCCATACCGGGCAATGCCGGCCTGTCGGAGAGCGAGCGGGCGGCGCGTGTTGCCCTGTCATGGCAGCCGTTCCACAACACGATTGCCGGTATCATCGACAACAGGCTGTCACAGGGTCAGCAAACCCGGCTGGTTTCGGTCCACTCCTTCACGCCGGTCTACAAGTCCATGAGCCGGCCCTGGCATATCGGCATCATCCACGACGAGGATCGCCGGCTGGCGGCGCCGCTGATATCGGCGCTGAAGCGGCTTGCCGGCGTCACCGTCGGCGTCAACGAGCCTTATTCGCCTGATGACCGCGTCTATTTCACGCTGGAACGGCATGCGCGCTCGCGCGGCCTGCCCTGCGCGATGATCGAAATCCGCAACGACGAAATCGCCGGCGAGACCGGGCAGCGGAAATGGGCGGATCTGCTCACGGGCATTTTTTCGGATCTGGAGCCAGAGGAGGCCGGATATTCCAGATCGCATTCAGTCGGAAAGTCAGTTCAATCGGCCAATTAGAACCACAGGGGAATGAAAATGGCAGGACCGGATTATACGGACGTTGACAAGAAGGAGGACCTGAAGGTTCTCCATGGCATGGGCTATGCCCAGGAACTGTCGCGAAGCATGAGCCGCTTCTCGAATTTCGCGATATCGTTCTCGATCATCTGCATCCTTTCGGGCGGCATCAACTCCTTCGCGCAAGCCACATCGTCGATCGGCGGCGCAGGTGCGGGCATCGGCTGGATCGTCGGCTGCTGCGTGTCGGGCTTCTTCGCCCTTGCCATGGCGCAGATCGCCTCGGCATTTCCGACCGCCGGCGGCCTCTATCACTGGTCGTCGATCCTCGGCAACCGCTTCACCGGCTGGCTGACGGCCTGGCTAAACCTGTTCGGCCTGATCACCGTGCTCGGCGCCATCAACATCGGCACCGCTTTCTTCTTCGTTGGAACGTTCGGAAGCTGGTTTGGCATCACCGGCACGCCGGGCGAAATCGTCGGGTTCGTCGCCTTCATCACCGTGCTGCAGGCGCTGTTCAACCATTTCGGCATCAAACTGACGGCAATGCTCACCGATGCTTCGGGCTTTCTTATCCTGGGCGCAACAGCAGTGCTGATCGTGGCCTGCCTGGTGTTCGCACCGGCAATCGACATCAGCCGGCTGTGGACGTTCACCAACTATTCAGGCGATGCGGGCGGCGGTGTTTTTCCGCAAACCGACTCCATGAGCTACCTGTTCCTGCTCTGCCTGCTTCTGCCCGTCTATACCATCACCGGCTATGACGCCTCGGCCCACACCTCCGAGGAGACCGTCAAGGCAGCACACTCCGTCCCGCGGGCGATCGTTTCGTCGGTGCTGTGGTCGTCGCTGATCGGCTGGGTGATGCTGTGCGCAATCGTTCTCGCGATCCCGGACCTGGCTGCCGGCGCCAAGCAGGGATGGAGCGTATTCTTCTCGACAATGGATGCAATCCTGCCGGTGTGGCTGAAGGAACTGCTTTATTTTGCAATCCTGATCTCGCAATTCCTCTGCGGCCTCGCCACCGTGACCTCGGCTTCGCGCATGCTGTTCGCCTTCTCTCGCGACGGCGGCATGCCTGTTGGCTCCGCGGCTCTCGCCAAGGTCAACCCGACCTGGCGCACGCCGGTCAATGCGATCTGGACGGCCGCGATCCTCGAGATCCTTTATGTGTTCCTTGCCCAGTTTATTTCGATCGGCGGCACCAACATCTACACCATCGTCGTCAATTCGACGCTGGTGTTCCTGTTCCTGTCGTTCACCATCCCGATCGCACTCGGCATGGTCGCATTCGGCACGGCCAAGTGGCCCAATCCTGGCCCGTGGAACCTGGGCGCCGGACTGTTCAAGCTCTTCTGTGCGCTGTCGATTGTCGGCATGGTGATCATCTTCTACATCGCCATCCAGCCGCCGAACGACAAGGTGCTTTACATCACCATAGGCTTCATCTTGCTGACCGCCGTGCTTTGGTTCGGTTTCGAGAATCGCCGCTTCCAGGGTCCGCCGATCGGTGACCAGATTGCCAAACGCCAGGCCGCGATCAGGGCAGCCGAGGTGGCTATCGGCGAAGCTGGCGCCTGATATCGCCCTATATGGCCATGGCCGGCCTCGCGCCGGCCATGGCTACGTTTATCCCTTTCAATCGACAAGTGCTGGAGTGCCAAAGGAATGGCCGGAAATTTCTCGTTCGATCAGTTGAAGAAAGCGGTCTCCAGCGGTGAGATCGACACCGTGCTGGCCTGCATCGTCGACATGCAGGGACGGTTGGCGGGAAAACGCTTCCTGGCGCAGTACTTCATCGATTCCGCGCATGACGAAACGCATGGCTGCAACTATCTGCTGGCGGCCGACATCGATATGGAACCGGTGCCGGGCTACAAGGCCGCGAGCTGGTCGAAGGGCTATGGCGATTTCGTCATGAAGCCGGATCTCGCCACGCTGCGGCGCATTCCCTGGCTGGAAAAGACCGCACTCGTGATCTGCGACGTGCTCGACCACCACACCCATGATGACCTGCCGCACTCGCCGCGCGCCATCCTCAAGAAGCAGGTCAAGCGGCTGAGCGAGCGCGGCTATATCGGCTATTTCGCTTCCGAGCTCGAATTCTATCTGTTCAACGAGACATACGATTCTGCCCGAAAGAAGCACTGGCAGGGTCTCGACACCGCATCGCCCTATATCGGCGACTACCAGATCGGCATCACCACCAAGGAAGAAGGCGTCATGCGCCGGCTTCGCAATGAGATGGAAGCGGCCGGCATCCCGATCGAAAATTCCAAGGGCGAGTGGGGTCCGGGCCAGGAAGAGATCAATGTGCGCTATGCCGAGGCGCTCGACATGGCCGACCGCCACGTCATCCTGAAGAACGGCGCCAAGGAAATCGCCGAGTCCGAGGGCAAGGCGATTTCGTTCATGTCCAAGTATAATTACGGGCTCGCCGGCAATTCCAGCCACATCCACAATTCGCTGTGGAGCGCCGACGGCAAGACACCGCTGTTCTTCGACAAGACGGCCGACTGGACGCTGTCGACGCTTGGCCAGCAATGGGCCGCCGGCCAGCTCAAATACGCCAAGGAATTCACCTGGTTCCTGGCGCCCTATATCAACTCCTACAAGCGCTTCCAGGCCGGCACCTTCGCGCCGACTAAGATCATGTGGAGCGAGGACAACCGTACCGCCGGCTTCCGCCTGTGCGGCGAGGGCACCAAGGGCATCCGCATGGAATGCCGCATCGGCGGCGCCGATCTGAATCCGTATCTTGCGTTCGCAGCGCTGATCGCCGCCGGCCTTGCCGGCATCCACGAAAAGCTGGAATTGCAGAAGCCGTTCGTCGGCGATGCCTATCAGGCATCTCGCCTGCCGGAGATCCCGAAGACGCTGCGCGATGCCACCGACACGCTGGCGAAGTCGAAGATGCTCAAGCAGGCGCTCGGCGAGGATGTGCTCGAACACTATGTCCACACCGCAAAGTGGGAGCAGTTCGAATACGACCGCCGCATTACAGATTGGGAACTGCACAGAGGGTTCGAGCGGTACTAGTTATCGACTGTTCGTCGGCGCCGTCGGCGCCGTCCCTTACCCTTCCTCTCCGTGTGAAGAAAACGGAGAGGAGGCGAAGACGCTGGAGCTCCATCCTTCTCCCCGTCACTATGCGGGGAGGGGTGCCGGCAGGCGGATTAGGGGCAGCGTCAGCCCACAAGACTTTGTTGTAGAATGCGAGGACTTCCAAAATGACCGAAACGGTCAAACTCATATCCCCCATCGATGGCTCGATCTATGCCGAGCGGCCGATCGCGACCGACCAAGCGATCAACGCCGCGGTCGAGCGTGCCAAGGCGGCGCAGGAGAAGTGGGCTGAGACGCCGATCGTCGAGCGCGGCAAGTTTATGCTGGCCATGCTGGAAGCGCTGGTCGCGATGACCGACGAGATCGTGCCGGAGATCGCCTGGCAGATGGGGCGCCCGGTGCGTTATGGCGGCGAGTTCGGTGGTGTCAAGGAGCGCACCACCTACATGGTCGAGATCGCCGAGGCGGCGCTCAAGGCGGTGCCGGCCTCCAACCCGAAGGACGGCTTCCGTCGCTATGTGAAGAAGGATCCGCTTGGCGTGGTCATGGTGATCGCGCCGTGGAACTATCCCTACCTCACCGCCGTCAACACCATCGTGCCGGCGCTGATGGCCGGCAACACCGTGGTCCTCAAGCATGCGGCGCAGACGCTGCTGGTCGGCGAGCGCTTTCAGCAGGCTTTCGACAAAGCGGGCCTGCCCAAGGGCGTATTCCAGAATGTCGTGCTCAACCATGCCCAGACCGAGAAACTGCTCGGCTCGGGCAAGATCGACCATGTCAATTTCACCGGTTCGGTCGGCGGCGGCCGTGCCATCGAAAAGGCCGCGGCCGGGACCTTCATGACGCTCGGCCTCGAACTTGGCGGCAAGGATCCGGCCTATGTGCTGCCCGACGCCAAGATGGACCATGCGGTCGCCAATCTGGTCGACGGCGCCTTCTACAATTCCGGCCAGTGCTGCTGCGGCATCGAACGTGTCTACGTGCACGAGAAGGTCTATGACGAATTCGTCGAAGGCTTCATCGCCGAGACCAAGAACTATGTCGTCGGCAACCCGCTCGACCAGGCGACGACGATGGGACCGATGGCGCAGGCGCGCTTCGCCGACCTGATCCGCGAACAGAAGGCCGAAGCGCTGCGCAAGGGTGCCAAGGCGCACATCAATATGAAGGTGGCTAACGACAAGGCGGGTTCGCCCTATCTGGCGCCGGAAGTGCTGACAGAAGTCGACCATCAGATGAGCGTCATGCGTGAGGAAAGCTTTGGCCCGATCGTCGGCATCATGAAGGTGCGCAACGACGAAGAGGCGATCGCGCTGATGAACGACAGCCCCTACGGGCTGACCGCTTCGATCTGGACGCGCGATACCGAGCATGCGGTGGCGATCGGCAACCGCGTCGAAACCGGCACGGTGTTCATGAACCGCTGCGACTATCTTGACCCGGCCTTGGTCTGGACCGGCGTCAAGGACACCGGCAAGGGTGCGGGCTTGTCGGCCATCGGCTACGATAATCTGACCCGGCCGAAATCTTTCCATCTGCGCGAAGCCATCTGATTTATTGAAAGACAAAAATGTCCAAGCTGATCTCCAAATGGAACTATCCCACCACCGTCCGCTTCGGCGCCGGTCGCATCAAGGAATTGCCCGAGGTATTGACGGCCACCGGCATCAAGCGGCCGTTGTTCGTCACCGATCCGGGCCTGGCGAAACTGCCGGTCGTCGCCTCGACCTTGAAGATCCTCGACGATGCGAAGGTCCCTTACGGCGTTTTCTCCGAGGTCAGGCCGAACCCGGTCGAATCCAACCTGACCGCCGGCATCGCCGTGTTCAAGAAGGGCAAGCATGACGGCGTCATCGCCTTCGGCGGCGGCTCGGCGCTCGATCTTGGCAAGCTGATCGCCTTCCAGGCCGGGCAGACGCGGCCGGTGTGGGATTTCGAGGATGTCGACGACTGGTGGACGCGCGCCAACTCGGATGCCATCGCGCCGATCATCGCCGTGCCGACCACCGCCGGGACCGGATCGGAGGTTGGCCGCGCCGGCGTCATCACCAATGAGGCCACGCACACCAAGAAGGTCATCTTCCATCCCAAATTGTTGCCGGCTATCGTCATTGCCGATCCGGAGCTTTCGGTCGGCATGCCGGGCTTCATCACCGCCGGTACCGGCATGGATGCGCTGGCCCATTGCCTCGAAGCCTATTGCGCGCCCGGCTACCATCCGATGGCCGACGGCATTGCTGTCGAAGGTGTCCGGCTGGTCTTCGAGAACCTGCCCAAGGCCTATGCCAACGGCAGGGATCTCGTTGCGCGCGCCCATATGATGAGCGCCGCTGCCATGGGCGCCACCGCCTTCCAGAAAGGGCTCGGTGCCATCCATTCGCTTTCGCACCCTGTCGGCGCGCTCTACGACACCCATCACGGTATGACCAACGCGGTGTTCATGCCCTATGTTCTGGCCTTCAACCGGGACTCCATCGAGGAGCGTATTGGCCGGCTCGCCGCCTATTGCGGCATCAAGGGCGGCTTCGACGGCTTCGCCAAAGCCATCATCAAGCTTCGCAAGGAACTGAAGGTGCCGCATGCACTGCCCGGCCTTATCAAGGGGCTCGACATGGACAAGAAGCGTAAGACGCTGATCGCCGACATGGCGGTGGTCGATCCGACTGCCGGCGGCAACCCGGTCAAGCTGACCAAAAAGGCGGCGCTGACGTTGCTCGAAAACGCCATCGCCGGCACGGTCTGAGGCGTTTTCCGCACGCAAAGTGATCTGAAAAGGGGCTATGAAAACAAAGGGGGAGGATGACGGGCAAGGCAGAAATTAGTTAGCCGGAAAAAGAATCCCGAAGCGATTGCTACATCAGGTTAAAAAGAGTTTACTTTTTCGCACTGCGAGCAGCCGCTTTCACAAAGCTTTCATCTGGCTGTCACATGAAAACGATACCGCATCGCAGGCGTCCAACGGCGTCAGTTCAACGGAGAGAACACATGTTCAAATTCACGGGGAAAGTGCTTTCCCTTTCGGCCGCGGCGCTTTTCGCGTCGACGGTGATTTCGTCCGCGGATTCGCTGGACGATCTCGTCAAGGCCGCCAAGGCGGAAGGCCAGCTCACCACCATCGCGCTGCCGCATGACTGGTGCGGTTACGGCGACGTCATCGCCGGCTTCAAGGCGAAGTATCCGGAAATCACCGTCAACGAACTCAATCCCGATGCCGGTTCCGGCGACGAGATCGAGGCGATCAAGGCCAACAAAGATAACAAGGGCCCGCAGGCGCCTGACGTCATCGACGTCGGCCTGTCCTTCGGTCCGACCGCCAAGGCCGATGGCCTGATCCAGCCCTACAAGGTGTCGACCTGGGACTCGATCCCCGACAGCGCCAAGGATGCCGAAGGCTTCTGGACCGGCGACTATTACGGCGTGCTTTCCTTCCAGGTGAACAAGGACCTCGTCAAGGAAGCTCCGGCCGACTGGGCCGACCTGCTGAAGCCGGAATTCGCCAACTCGGTAGCCCTTGCCGGTGATCCGCGTGCCTCGAACCAGGCGATCCAGGCGGTTTATGCCGCCGGCCTGTCGTCAGGCGCCGCCGCCGGTGAGGCTGCCGGCACCGCGGGCCTCGACTTCTTCAAGAAGCTCAATGCCGCCGGCAATTTCGTGCCGGTCATCGGCAAGGCCGCGACGCTAGCCCAGGGCCAGACCCCGATCCTCGTCACCTGGGACTACAACGCGCTCGCCGGCCGCGACACGCTGAAGGGCAATCCGCCCGTCGACGTCGTCGTGCCGAAGACCGGTGTTGTCGCCGGTGTCTATGTGCAGGCGATCAGCGCCTACGCGCCGCATCCGAATGCAGCCAAGCTCTGGCTCGAATACCTCTACTCGGACGAAGGCCAGATCGGCTGGCTGAAAGGCTATTGCCACCCGATCCGCTTCAACGATCTCGCCAAGAACGGCAAGATCCCGGCTGACATCCTCGCCAAGCTGCCGCCGGCCGAAGCCTATGCTTCCGCCGTGTTCCCGACGCTTGACGAGCAGGGCAAGTCCAAGGAAGCCATCACCAAGAACTGGGATGCCGTCGTCGGCGCCAACGTCAAGTAACTCACACCATGCCGGGCGGCCTCGCGGCCGCCCGGTCCTTCTCTCGAAGACGGTAGCCGGCGCATGACCGATATCTCATTGTCCGACCACGCTGTTACCGGGAAGACCGCGCCTCCCGCCGAGGCACGCAGCATGCGGCTGCCGACCCAGTGGCTTGGCGTTGCACCGTTCTTCATCTTCGCCATCATGTTCCTCATCCTGCCCACGCTCTATCTGATGCTGGGTGCATTCCAGAACGATGCCGGCGAATTCACTCTCGAAAACATCGCAGCGCTGGCGCAACCGTCCATCGTTGCCGCCTACTGGATTTCTATCAAGATCAGTCTTGCTTCATCGCTGATTGGCGCATTCGCGGGCCTGGCGATTGCCATTGCCATCGTGCGCGGTGGCCTGCCGGACTGGATACGTTCGGCGACACTGACGTTTTCCGGCGTGGCCTCCAATTTTGCCGGCGTGCCGCTGGCCTTTGCCTTCCTCGCCACGCTCGGCCGCCTCGGCCTTGCGACGGTGATCCTGAACACCGTGTTCGGCCTTAACATCTACGCGCATGGCTTCAACATCCTGTCATTCTGGGGCCTGACACTGACCTATGTCTATTTCCAGATACCGCTGATGGTGGTGATCATCGTGCCAGCCATCGACGGGCTGAAGAAGGAATGGGGCGAGGCAGCCGCGACGCTGGGCGCGACCATGTCCCAGTACTGGCGCATGGTGGTCATTCCGGTGATCTGGCCGAGTTTCCTCGGCACCGTGATCCTGTTGTTCGCCAACGCCTTCGGCGCCATCGCCACCGCCTATGCGCTGACCGGCTCGTCGCTCAACATCGTGCCGATCCTGCTTTATGCACAGATCCGTGGAGATGTGCTGCACAATGCCCATCTCGGCTATGCCATCGCCTTCGGCATGATCGTCATCACCGGTCTTGCCAATGTGTTCTACATCTGGTTCCGGACCCGTTCCGAGAGGTGGCTGAAATGAAGTCGGGAAAGTTCTGGGCCTGGCTCGTCTTCGCTCTTGGCGCGGCCTACTTTTTCATCCCGCTGATCGCGACCGTGGAGTTCTCGATGCGCATGCGGCGCGGGGAGTACTCCTTCGACGCCTACAAGGTCGTGTTGGGCGACGCCCGTTTCCAGGCCACCTTCGGCTATTCGGTACTGGCCGCCGTTTTCACCATCATTCTCGGTGTGCTGATCGTGGTGCCCGCCGCTTATTGGATCCGGCTTCGGCTGCCGCAATTGCGGCCGATCGTCGAGTTCATTACCCTGCTGCCGCTGGTTATCCCAGCCATCGTCATCGTCTTCGGCTACATCAGAATGTACGGTTCGAATTCGCCGCTGCCGTTTCTGGCGACCGATACAGGCACCAATGCCTTGTTGGTCATCGGCTATGCGACACTGGCGCTGCCCTATATGTATCGCGCCGTCGACACCGGGCTTCGCACAATCGACGTGCGCACTTTGACGGAAGCGGCCCAGATCCTTGGGGCTGGCTGGGGCACCATCATCACCCGTGTCATCCTGCCCAACGTGCTGATCGCGGTGCTCTCGGGCGCCTTCCTCACCTTCGCCATCGTCATCGGCGAATTCACCATGGCCAGCCTGCTCAACCGGCCTGCCTTCGGCCCTTATCTGCAGAATATTGGTGCCAACCGCGCCTATGAGCCGGCGGCACTTGCCATCATCGCCTTCGCCATCACCTGGGGCTGCATGTCGCTGATCCAGATACTGTCCCGCTTCGCGCCGAGATCCGCGAACCGTCCCAACTGATCGAAAAGTACTGATCGAAAGAAGAACGCCATGGCCGACCCCTTCCTCTCCATCCAGCACGTTCGAAAATCCTTCGGCGCCACCACGGTCGTGGAGGATTTCAATCTTGACGTCGAGCGTGGTGAATTCGTCTCCTTCCTCGGTCCGTCCGGTTGCGGCAAGACCACCGTGTTGCGCATGGTCGCCGGTTTCGAGGAGCCGAGCGCGGGCACGATCGTCGTCGGCGGCAAGGACATTACGAGGCTGAAGCCCAACCAGCGCAATGTCGGCATGGTGTTCCAGGCCTATGCGCTGTTCCCGAACCTGACCGTGGCGCAGAATATCGGCTTCGGCCTGAAGGTCGCCGGCATGCCGAGGGCCGATATCGATGCCCGCGTCGCCGAGATGCTCGGCATCATCAAGCTGCCGCAGATGGCGGATCGCTATCCCTACCAGCTCTCGGGCGGCCAGCAGCAACGCATCGCGCTGGCCCGCGCCATCGCGCCGAAGCCGAAGCTCTTGCTGCTCGACGAGCCGCTGTCGGCGCTCGATGCCAAGGTGCGTGTGTCGCTGCGCGAGGAAATCCGCTCGATCCAGAAGAAGCTCGGCATCACAACCATTTTCGTGACGCACGACCAGGAAGAGGCGCTGTCGATCTCCGACCGCATCGCCGTCATGTATGGCGGGAAGGCCGAGCAGGTCGGCACGCCGTTCGAGATCTACAACCGCCCGGCGACCAAGTTTGTCGCCAATTTCGTCGGCACCCTGAACGTGCTGGAAGGCACCGTCACCGATGCGGCTGCAGGCACGGTGCGGGTCAATTCCGAACAGGTCTCGCTTAAGGGCAAGCTCAACGGTTCCAAGTCAGGCGACACGCTGTCGCTGGCGTTGCGGCCTGAGGCAATCTCGCTCGGACGACAGCCCGGCCGCGATTCCAGCCTTTCGGGAGAGATATCCGAGGTGCATTTCCTCGGCTCGGTCATCCGGGTTCGTGTCGGCATCGGCGGCAACACGGTCTCGCTCGACACCTTCAACAGCCCGGCGACACCGCCCCCCGCAGTCGGTGAAAAGGCCGAGATCTCGTTCTCGTCGAGCGATATGCTGGTGCTTCACTAGGCTGATGCGCTTGTTCAAAATGAATGGCTGCATCCCGGTCTGCGAAGACGGGAGGATGCTTCCGTCCGCGTGGCATGGGCTGCAATGCAGGGTTTAAGCGAGCCCTCTATCGGTGATTTCGATGTCAGTGCGGTCGGCGCATTTGTCGATTTGGCAGGGCATCGGCGGAAGGCAATTCGAGGCATATTCCCATCGGCTCGAGCTTGCTGGCCAATCAACAGTTTCCAGCCGCTTTGCCACTGCCAGCGTCTCGCTTCCCGGCTATAACAGGCCATGGCGCTTTTCGAACTGACACTCGTTCTGCTGTTGATCGCCGTTGCGCTGACGGCGCTGTCGCGGCGCGTGCAGGTTCCCTATCCCTCTTTGCTGGCGCTGGCAGGGGTGGCCATCGCCTTCGTGCCTGGCGTCCCGACCATAGAGATCGATCCGGAACTGGCGCTAGCCCTGTTCATCGCGCCGGTGCTGCTCGATGCCGCCTATGATACCTCGCTGCGCGATCTCAACCGCTACAGGGTGCCGCTTGTGCTGCTGGCGCTTGGCGCCGTCCTTTTCACGACAGCGACGGTTGCGCTGGCCGGCTGGGCGATGGCAGGCCTGCCGATCGCCGCAGCCATAGCGCTTGGCGCCATCGTGGCGCCGCCCGATGCGGTTGCGGCATCGGCCGTGCTTGGCCAGTTCAAGGTGCCGCACCGCATCACTGCCATTCTGCAGGGCGAGAGCCTGCTCAACGACGCCACCGCGTTGCTGATTTACCGGATGGCGATTTCGGCGGCAGCAGGTTCCATTCTGCTGAGCAGCGCCGTTCCGATGATCCTGCTTTCCACGCTCGGCAGTCTTGCGGCCGGCTACCTGCTTGGCCGGGTGTCTCTGATAACGCTGGGCCGGATCGAGGACCCGGCGAGCGGCACCGTGGTGCAATTTGCCGGCACATTCGGGGTCTGGATCCTGGCCGACAGGCTCGGCCTTTCGGCCATCATCACCATCGTCGTCTATGCCATGACGATCGCCCGCACCGCGCCGCGCCGCATGCCGGCCAGAAACCGCATCAGCTCTTATTCGGTCTGGGAAACGGCGGTCTTCGTGCTCAATGTGCTGGCCTTCGTGCTGATGGGCCTGCAGGCGCGTACGATCGTCGGCCGGCTTGCCGGGCAGGGGCAAACCGATGTGTTCGTCCTGGCCGGAACAGTGCTTGCCATCGTCATCGTTTCACGCCTCATCTGGGTGCTGGGGTGCGGCGCGATCATCAGGTGGTTTGGCCGCTTCGGCGTAGCTGATCGTCAGCGTGACGCTCCGTCGTTTCGTGGCGGCGTGCTGATCGGCTGGTGCGGGATGCGCGGTTTGGTGACGCTTGCGGCGGCATTCGCCCTGCCGGCTGAATTCCCGGCCCGCGACCCGATCGTGCTCGCTGCCTTCACGGTCGTGCTCGGCACGCTGGTGCTGCAAGGCATGAGCCTGAAGCCGCTGCTGCGCCTGCTAAATCTCGACCCTGACGAAACGGTCGACCGCGAGGTTGCGCAGGCACGCGTCGTGGTCATGCAGGCCGCGCTCGACATATTGGGCGGCAAGACATCGGACGCGGCGGCCGCGGTGCGCGAGCAATATGCCGCTCAACGCAAGATCGCCAAAAATCCCGACGATGCCCAGGCAGCGACCGAATATGACCGCTTGCGTCTTTATGCGATCAAGAGCCAGCGCGACGCGCTGGAGGAATTGCGCCGCAACGGGACGATTGGCGACGAAGCCTATCATCGCCTTGAGGAAGAGATCGACTGGACCGAACTGGCGGCGTCGCCACCCGGCCGGTTCCAGCCGCTGAATACATAAGGCATCGCACGCCGTTTTCCGGCGCACGGAAGATACCGAAGTGCTTCGGGATCGGTGCATGATCCCGGTGAAGCAAGGCTGGTCCAAGCCACGTCCATTCTCCTGCACATTGCAACCGTGGCATCGAACCGCTACTGCCAACACGAAATTGAGCCGGATAAGCAATGAAGCTGGTCAGCTACAACATCCAGTACGGGTTCGGCGGCGACGGCCGCTACGATCTTTCGCGCGCCGCGCGCATCGTTGCCGGCGCCGACATCATTGCGCTTCAAGAGGTGGAGCGGAATTGGCAGCGCAGCAATTTCGATGATCAGCCGGAGCTGCTTTCCCGTCTGCTGCCCGAACATCACTGGGTTTACGGCCCGGCCTTCGACATGGATGCCAGCGAAAGGCGCGACGGCCGTCTGGTCAATCGGCGCCGCCAGTTCGGCACCATGGTGCTGTCGAAACTGCCGATCGTCTGGTCGCGGCTGCATGCGCTGCCGATGCGCCGCACGCAGCGGCCGCTCAACACCCGCAACGCCGCGCTTGAATGCATGATCCGCACGCCGGCAGGGCCGGTGCGGGTGTTGTCGCTGCATCTCGCCCACATCGCGGCCGAGGAGCGGCTGGAGCAGATCGACTATCTCTTGGCCGAGCATCGCCGGGCACCGTCCGATGGCGGGCCGTGGAGCGGCGTCGACGACGAGCCCACGCGCAACTGGACCAGCGGCGAAGCGGAACCGGAAAACCCGCTGGCGGCGATCTGGATGGGTGATTTCAACACGGAGCCGGGCAGCGCCGAATATCGCCGCATCGTCGGCAGCACGCCCTACCATCGGGGTGCCGCCTATCTTGATGGTTTCGTCGATGCCGCCGCCGTTGCCGGGGAGCCGGTTCCGGACTTCCACACCCATGTGAAGACCATCGACGGCAAGCTGGCAAAGCGCCGGCTCGACCATTGTTTCGTCGGCGGCATGTTCGCCGGGCGGGTGCGTTCGATCAGTGCCGACATCGGCGAGGTTGCGTCGGATCATTTTCCGCTGCGGGTCGACATCGACCTGGAAACGCCCGGAATTGCCACATGACGCTTTTCGTCTTCTTCGCAGTGCTTGCCGCCGCCGCCATGCACGCGATCTGGAACGCGCTGGTCAAGGTCCATCTCGACCGCTTCCTGTCGATCACGCTGATGACGCTCGGCATGGGCGCTGCGGCCCTCGTGGTGCTGCCTTTCGTCGAAGTGCCGAAGGCGGAAGTGTGGCCCTACATCATCGCCTCGGTCATTTTCCACATGGGCTACCGGACGTTCCTGATCGGCGCCTACAAGGCCGGCGATTTCGCACAGACCTATCCGCTGGCGCGGGGCACAGCACCTCTGCTCTCGGCCTTTGGAGGCATGTTCGTCGTTGCCGAAATCCCCGGCCCGTTCGCCATGCTCGGCATCTTCCTGTTGTCGGCCGGCACGCTGGTGATGTCGTTTCGCGGCGGCGCGCATCTGGAGAAGCTCAATCTGCGCGCGGTCGGCTTCGCGCTGGGCACCTCTATCTTCATCGCCAGCTACACGCTGTCCGACGGTAGCGGCGCGCGGCTGGCGGCAACCGCGCAGAGCTATGCAGCCTGGCTGTTCATCTGCGATGCTTTTGGCGCCTTGGTGCTGTGCCTCATCTTCCGCGGGCCGAAGGCGCTGCCGGTGCTGGCGCGCGACTGGAAGGCAGGGCTGTTCACCGGCGTGCTCAGCGGTGCCGCCTACTGGATCGTCATGTGGGCGATGACCAAGGCGCCGATCGCTTCGGTGGCATCGCTGCGTGAAACCTCGATCCTGTTTGCCATGATGATCTCGGTCTTCGCTCTCGGCGAAAAAATGACCGGCTGGCGCGGTGCTGCCGCGCTCAGCATCGTGGCCGGCGTCGTCGCGCTGAGGCTTGGTTAGGCGCCGCTCAGGTCAGGACCGTCATCACCTGGCCACGTCGTTCCGGGCTGAAGCGGATGACGATGATGATGCAGACGGCGACCACGCCTGCGAACAGCGCCAGGGCATAGCCATAGCTGCCTCCGGCGCTTTCAGCGATTCCTGCTTGATAGGGGCCGCCATAGGACGCGGCGAGATTGCCCGCCTGATAGATAAAGCCGGGCAAGGTCGCCCGCACCGCGCCGGGCGAAAGCTCGTTGAGGTGCACGGGGATGACGCCCCAGGCACCCTGGACCGCGACCTGCATGACGAAGGCGCCGATGGCGAGCATGAACGGCGTGGTCGAGTAGGCCCATAGCGGGATGGACGGCAAGGCGATCAGGCATGCCAGCGTGATGGCGTTGACGCGGCCGATCTTCTCCGACAGCGCGCCGAAGGCCAGGCCGCCGACGATGGCGCCGATATTGGCGACAATGGTGATCCAGCTCACCGTATGCGGATCGAAGCCATGCTGCTTCTTCAGGAAGGTCGGATAAAGATCCTGCGTGCCATGGCTGAAGAAATTGAAGAACATCATCAGCACGACGGCATAGAGCGCGACGCCCCAGTGTTTCTGCAGGGTTTCCCACATGCCCGGTCTCGCGGTCTTCTGCGCTTCGACGAAGGCCGGCGATTCCGGCACATGCGAGCGGATGAAGAGCACGATCAGCGCCGGCACGAAGCTGAGCAGGAACATGGCACGCCAGCCGATCGTGTAGCCGCCGATCGTCTGCTGATAGAGCAGACCATAGACCACCGCCGCCAGCAGATAGCCGGCCGGATAGCCGCATTGCAGGATGCCGGAGACCATGCCGCGTGCGCTCGGCGGAATGGACTCCATGGCCAGCGAACTGCCAAGCCCCCATTCGCCGCCCATGGCGATGCCGAACAAAGCACGCAGGGCGAGGAACATGCCGAGATTGGGCGAGAAGGCGGCCAGCGCGCCAATCACCGAATAGCTGACGATGTTGAGCATGAGGATCGGCTTGCGCCCGTATTTGTCGGCAAGCATGCCGAAGAAGAACGCGCCGATGAAGCGTGTCGCCAAGGTCAGGAACAGCGCCTTGGAGACCGCGGGCACGTCGGCGTGGAATTCGGTCGCGATATCGGTGAGCAGGAATGTCAGAAGGAAGAAATCGAAAGCATCGAGCGTCCAGCCCAGGAATGAGGCAAGGACGGTCTTCTTCTGCTGCGAATTAAGGGGCAAATCTTCCTCCATCATCATCGATGGGGGGAATTATCGGCCAGTTCAGGGAAGACCGGTGGTCACGTTTTCGCGTGGCTCATTTGATCGAACGCCCGCAGGAATGGCGGAAGGTGCGATGAGACCGACCGGTGCCATCTGTCGATGAACTCGATCGTGGCTTGAGGGTAGGTTTAGATTTCGAGATCAAACACCAGCAGTCCGTCCGTGCCGCCTTCCAGGGCAGCGACCAGGCGCGCGCCGGCGCGCTGGTGCGCTTCATGCACAAGATAGGCATCGCGCGCGGCAGCATCGCGGAAATCGATGGTGAAGCCGTGGGTGAAGCCGCGTGCGAACGGCTCCGGGCTGACATTGGCGCTGAATTTTACTGCGTCCATGCCGTCGATCACCTGTCGCAGCGCCTCGAGATCGGCATGGATCGCCGTGCGCTCGGTGGCGTCGACATCGTTGCGCAGCTTGACGAAAACACAGTGCCTGATCATGTCTTACTCCTCAGTGGCTAAGCAGCCCGGTTTCCGGAAAACACCGCCGGCGGCAGCGGCTCGCGGCCAAGGACCAGGTCGGCGCCCTTTTCACCGACCATGATGGTCGGCGCATTGGTGTTGGATGAAGGCACGCGCGGCATCACCGAGGCGTCGCAGACGCGCAGGCCCTCGATGCCGCGCAGCCGCAGATCCGGCGTCACGACAGCCATATCATCATGGCCCATGCGGCAGGTGCCGACCGGATGGTGGTCGGTCTTGGAACTGCGGCAGGCATAGTCGAACAGCTCGTCGTCGCTGGCGAGTGACGGGCCGGGCAGCACCTCGCGCAGCACGTAAGGGGCAAGCGCCTTCTGCCGCATGATCTCGCGGGCCAGCCGCAGCCCCTTGATCGACATGGCGCGGTCATAGGGATCGGACCAATAGTTCGGATCGATCAGCGGGTGGTCGGCCGGGTCGGCACTCTTCAGCCGCACCGTGCCGCGCGAACGCGGACGCAGGAAAGCCGAGTTCAGGGTGACGCCAGGGTTTTTCAGCTTCTCGACGCCGGCTTCGATGCCGGAACCCAAGCCGAGATGAAACTGGATGTCGGGCGAGGCGGCGGTCGGGTCGGCGTACCAGAAGCCGCCGGTCTCGAACAGGCTGGAGGCCACCGGCCCTTTCTTCAGCAGCAGATACTGCAGGCCGGCCCAGGCCGTGCGGTGCAGCTTGGCGTAGTTGTCATAGGTGTGATCGCCCGTACATTCGGCGATGACGAACAGATCAAGATGGTCCTGCATGTTGGAGCCGACGCCGGGCAGGTCGTGCACCGGCGTGACGCCGACCGACTTCAGATGGTCGGCGGGGCCGATGCCCGACTGCATCAAGAGTTTCGGCGAGCCGATGGCGCCGGACGAGACGATCACCTCGCGCTCGGCGCGCAGGATTTTCTTCTCGCCGCCCGGTCTGTCGACAATTTCGACGCCGATGGCGCGGCCCTTCTGGACGACGATGCGCGTCACCAGCACATCGGTTCGGACGGTCAGGTTCTTGCGGGCGCGGATCGGCCTCAAATAGGCGACTGAAGCGGACGAGCGCCGGGCATCCTTCTGGGTCAGCTGGTAATAGCCGACGCCTTCTTGGGCAGCGCCGTTGAAGTCCGGGTTGAAGGGGATGCCCATCTGCTGCCCGGCACGGAAATAGGCCTCGCAGATCGGCAGCGGCGCAATCGGGTTCGAGACGCCGAGCGGGCCCTGGTCACCGTGAAAATCGTTGGCGTAGCGCTGGTTGTTCTCAGCGCGCTTGAAATAGGGCAATACATCGCGATAGCCCCAGCCGGCGAGGCCTTCTTCCTTCTCCCAGTCGTCGTAGTCGCGGGCGTTGCCGCGCGTGTAGATCTGGGCATTGATGGACGAGCCGCCGCCGACCACCTTAGCCTGCGTGTACCAGAAGACGCGGTCCTTCATATGACTCTGCGGCACGGTCGACCAGCCCCAGGAAGCAATACCCTTGGTCATCTTGGCAAAGCCGGCAGGCATGTGGATATAGGGATGCCAGTCCTTGCCGCCGGCTTCCAGCAGCAGGACCGAATTTGCCGGATCCTCGCTCAATCGGTTGGCCAGAACGCAGCCGGCCGGACCGGCGCCCACGATGATGTAGTCGGTCATGACACTGTCCACTTATAGTCGCGGCACGGAGAGGGCGCCATCGACATTGATGATCGAGCCGGTCGAAAAGCCGAGCCTGCCGCCGGCGAGCGTCGCCACCACCGCACCGATGTCCGATGCTTCGCCCCAGCGTTTGGCCGGCACCAGTCCACTGTCGATGAGGGCATCGTATTTGGCGGTCACGCCTGAAGTCATGTCGGTGCGGATGATGCCGGGCCGCACCTCGAACACGCCGATGTTTTCGGGCGCCAACCGCAGCGCCAGGTTCTTCACCCACATCGAAAGCCCGGCTTTCGAGATGCAGTAATCCGGTCGCTCCGACGATGCCATTTCGGCGCTGACCGAGGTGATGGTGATGATCGACCTCTGGTGATCGCCTGGCGCAGCCAGCATCGCCTTGGCGACGGCCTGGCTGAGGAAGACGGTGCCGCGCAGATTGATGCCCAGCGTGCGGTCGAAATTCTCCGGCTTGAGGTCCAAGAGGTCACCGCGCACCACGGCGCCGATGCCGGCATTGTTGACCAGGCAGTCGATACGGCCGAAGGCGCGCATCGCGGCATCGACAAGTGCGGTGTGGCTGGCGAGATCGGCGATGTCGCAACGGACATAGGCGAACTTCGCGCCACGCTTGGTGATGTCGGTGGCAAGTCCATCAGCGGCTGTTTCGGCAAGATCTGCGATCAGAATATCGAAGCCGACATCCGCCAACGCCTGGGCGCAGGCAAGGCCGATGCCGCGCGCGCCGCCGGTGACGATGGCGGAGGGGCGGGTCATGCGGCGAGGTCCGTCTTATGGATGTGATCGGCGACACGCAGCGCCTGCGCGGCGATCGACAATGCCGGATTGACCGCCGCCGAGTTCGGCAGGAAGCCGGCGTCAACGACAAACAGGTTCCGGTGATCGAATGAGCGGCAGAACGGATCGAGCGCCGCCGTCGCCGGATCGTCGCCCATCTTTATCGTGCCGCATTGGTGCGACGGCGTGCGCTTGTCGAAGGGGCGCGAGAGAACGATGGGATAACCGCAGGCGCGGAAGTTTTCGCGCATCACCTTGGTCAGCCCGTCGAGCGATTGCATGTTGGAGCGCCGCCATTGCATGACGATGTCCTTGCCATCAACCATGATGCGGCTTTCGGGATCCGGCAGGTCCTCGCACATCAGGTACCAGTCGACGGCGTGGCCGGCCATGAAATCAAGCGCGAATTTTGGCGTGTACCTGACATTGGCCTGCAGCATGTTGCCGTCGATCTTGCCGAGCAGCTGGACGTTGCCGAGCGGCTTGCCGCCCTTGCCGCCGGACAGGTAATAGTCGTTCAGCATCAGCGTCTTCTGGTACACGGCATCGTTGCGGCGGCGCGGGTCGATCGCCAGCATGGCGCTCGAATTGTGGTTCATGAAATTGCGGCCGACCTGGTCGGACCGGTTGGCCAGGCCTTTGCCATCAGGAGAGGGCGAGCGCAGCAGGATGACTGCGGAATTGACCGCGCCGGCTGAGAGGATGACCAGCTTCGGTGATACTTTCTTCAACTCGCCATTCTGGCGGTAGTGAATGGCTGATATCGTCGTGCCGTCCGCCGAGGCTTCGAGATATTCGACGCAAGCGCCAGTCTCGAGCCGAATGTTCTGGTCGGTCAGCGCCGCCGTCAGCGGACCGGTCTGCGCGTCGACCTTGCCCTGGCCGGTGTTCGGGAAAGCATCCCAGCCGGTCTTGCCCTCTTTCAGCCAGGTGTCGATGTCGACACCGAGCGGCAGCGAGGCCGGATGCAGGCCAAGGTTTTTCAGCTCGGCGCGGGCGCGGGCGATGGGCGCCTCGTCAGGCACCGGCTTGTAGGCGTAGGGGATCGAATGGAACGGCTCGGTCGGATCCTCGCCCAGCGTGCCGCGCACGCGAAACAGCTGTTCGGCTTTCGAATACCAGGGCTCGAATTCCTCATAGGAAAACGGCCATGCCGGCGAGACGCCGCCAAAGTGCTCCATGGCGGCGAAATCTTCCTTGCGGTAGCGGATCAGCACCGCGCCATAGAACTTCGAATTGCCGCCGACATAGTAGTAATTGCCGGGGTTGAAGGCGGCACCACCGGCCTCACGCCACATCTCCTTCGGCCTGTAATGGCCGTCGACAAAGATCGAGCGTGTGTCGCGCGCGTGCGGTGTCGCCGGCAACGGCTCGCCGCGTTCCAGCATCAGGATCGAGGCGCCGCTGCCGGCAAGGCCGGAGGCGATCGTGGCGCCGCCGATGCCGGAGCCGATGATGACGATGTCCGGATTTGTCATGGCCTAAATCGCGTCCCGACGCGCTTTAGTTTCTTGTTTTGATGCATGTCGTTGCCCCAAAACCGGATCCACTTTTGGGCGACATACATTAGCGAATACGGGTCTCGGTCGCCGGATCGAAGAACACCGCCTTGGTCAGGTTGAAGGCGAGCGGCGTGTTGGTGCCCGGCTGGATGTTGGCGTCGGCGCGCAGCCGCGCCACCACGCCCTTGCCGCCGAGATTGGTGACGGCGAAGGTATCCGAGCCGGCCGGTTCGACGACCTCGATGTGACAGTCTGCGGTTGCGATGTGCGAGGCGTTGCGCTCGGCACCTTCCGGATCGGTCAGGGCTTCGGGGCGGACACCGAAGATGATCGGCTTGCCCTGGAATGCCGACAGGCCCGCCGGTGCATTGGCCATCGGCAGGTTGATCGGCTCGCGCGCCTCGCGCTGGAGCACAACGGACAGCGCGTTGCCGTTGGTGCCGATGGTCGCCGGGATCAGGTTCATCGCCGGCGAGCCCATGAAATCTGCGACGAAGAGATTGGTCGGGTTGTTGTAGATTTCGGCTGGAGTGCCGAACTGCTGTACCTCGCCGTCGCGCATGACGGCGATCTTGGTCGCCAGCGTCATCGCCTCGATCTGGTCGTGGGTGACGTAGACGATGGTGGTGCCGGTGGTGGCGTGCAGGCGCTTGATCTCGATGCGCATGTCGACGCGCAGCTTGGCGTCGAGGTTGGACAAAGGTTCATCGAACAGGAACAGTTTGGGGTCGCGCACCAGGGCCCGGCCCATTGCGACTCGCTGGCGCTGGCCGCCCGAAAGTTGGCTCGGCTTGCGCTGCAGCAGGTGACCGATCTGCAGCACCTTAGCCACCTTGTCGATCGCCTTCTGGCGCTCCACCGCCGGCACGCCGCGCATCTCCATGCCAAACGAGATGTTTCCGGCCACCGTCATGTTCGGGTAGAGCGCGTAGCTCTGGAACACCATGGCAATGTCGCGCTTGGAGGGATGCAGATCGTTGATCTGGCGGCCGTCGACGCGGATTTCACCCGACGTGATCGTCTCCAGCCCGGCGATGGTGTTGAGCAAAGTGGATTTTCCGCAGCCGGACGGGCCGACCAGCACCAGGAAGCCGCCTTTCTCGAGCTCGACATCGATCCCTTTCAGAATCTCGACCTGGCCGAAGCGCTTTCTCAGACCATCAATTTCCAGAAAAGCCATCAGATTATCCTTTGACGGCGCCAGCCATGAGACCGCGCACGAAGTAGCGGCCGGCGAGCACATAGACGAGAAGGGTGGGCAATGCCGCGATCATCGCGGCGGCCATGTTGACGTTGTATTCGACGACGCCGGTCGAGGTGTTGACGACGTTGTTGAGCGCCACCGTCATCGGCATCGCGTCGCCGGTGCCGGCGTAAGCCGAGGCGAACAGGAAGTCGTTCCAGATGTTGGTGAACTGGTAGATCACCGTGACGACGAAGATCGGCATTGAATTCGGCAGCATGATGCGGCGGAAGATCTGGAAGAACGAGGCGCCGTCGACCTGTGCCGCCTTGACCAGTTCGGTCGGGAACGCCTCATAGTAGTTGCGGAAGAACAGCGTGGTGAAGCCGATGCCGTAGACGACGTGGACGAAGACGAGGTTGACCGTCGGGTTGCCGAGGCCAAAGCTGGTTCCCGTTGCATTCTGCAGCGTGACGCCGAAGCGGCCGAGACTGCCGAGGATGGTCGCCATCGGCAGCAGCACCGACTGGAACGGGATGAAGCAGGCGAACAGCATCAGCCCGAACACCAGCGTTGCCCCGCGAAAACGCCACTTGGTCAGCACGTAGCCGTTGAGCGCGCCGAGCATCGTCGAGATCAGCACGGCCGGAACAACCATCTTGATGGAGTTCCAGAAATAGCCCTTGATGCCGGCGCAGGTGAGGCCGACGCAGGTCTCCCCCCAGGCCTTGAGCCATGGATCGAAGGTCGGCGCCTGGGGCAATGCCAGCATGTTGCCGTTCTGAATCTCGTCCATGGTCTTGAACGAGGTGACCAGCATGACGAACAGCGGCATCAGGTAGAACAGCGCAAACAGCGCCAGCAGTCCGTAGATGACGATGCGGTTGACGATCTTGACGTTGACGACGCCTGAAGCCTGACGGGCGGGAGTGGTGACGGCGCTCATCGCGGCTTCTCCCTGAGTTCCGAATAGAGATAGGGCACGATGATGGCGACGATGGTCATCAGCATGATCACGGCGCTGGCCGAGCCGACGGCCATTTCGTTGCGCTTGAACGTGTACTCATACATGAAGTTGGATGGCAGCCAGGCCGAGCCGCCGGGGCCGCCGCTGGTCAGCGCCACGACCAGATCGTAGGACTTGATGGCGAGGTGCGCGAGCACGATGAAGGCCGACAGGAAGATCGGCCGCAGCAGCGGGATGACGATGCGGCGGTAGAGCTGGAAGGTGGTGGCGCCGTCGATCTGCGCCGCCTTCATGATCTCGCCGTCGATGCCGCGCAGGCCGGCCAGGAACATCGCCATGATGAAGCCGGAGGCCTGCCAGACGCCGGCAATGACCACCGTGTAGATGACGAAATCCTTGTTCTTGATCCAGTCGAAATGGAAGCTCGTCCAGCCCCATTGATGCAAGGTCTGCTCGAGGCCGAGGCCGGGATCGAGGAACCATTTCCAGGCGACGCCGGTGACGATGAAGGACAGCGCCATCGGGTAGAGATAGATCGGCCTCAGCACGCCTTCGCCGCGGATCTTCTGGTCGAGCAGGATGGCCAGGAACAGGCCGAGCGCCAGGCAGATGAAGATGTAGAGAAAGCCGAAGATGCCCATATTGGTGATCGACGTGTACCAGCTCGAGGGCGGGTCGGTGTCGAAGGTCCAGCCCCACAGTCGCTGATAGGCGCGCGAGCCGGTGATGACATAGGACGGAAAGGTCTTGGAATTGGTGAAGGACAAATAGATCGTCCACAGGATGAAGCCGTAGACGAAGACGATGGTGATGGCAAAGCTGGGCGCCAGCACAATCTTCGGCAATGCGTCCTGCAGGCGTGAGCGCACCGAGGCGCGTGGCCGCGCATGCTCCGGCGTCAGCTTGATCTGGCTTGTCGCTACCGTGCTCATGGGGCTCCTCCCGTCGACTCGCGGCCAACCAGCTTCGCGGATCTAAGTTCGCGGATCTGGGCCTTCCCCGCCGGAGCGGGGAAGGCGTTTTTGGCGCGTGGCGCTTACTTGGCGTCGTCGATCGCCTTGACCAGTTCGGTCACGGCCTCGTCCGAGGTCTTGATCTGCCCATGGACGAATTTGGAGACGACGTCCTTATAGGCATTGGCGACCGCCGGGGGCGCGCCATAGCCCTGGGCGAGCGAGCCGAACAGCGTGCCGCCTTCGTTGGCTGCCTTCAGGTCGGCGATGCCCTTCTTGCCGCACGCGTCGAAGTCGGTGTCCGGAACGTCGGTACGGGCCGGAACCGAACCCTTGACGACGTTGAAGGCCGACTGGAAGCTCTTCGACAGGGTGGCGGTGGCCAGCGCGACCTGGGCGGCCTTGCGGTCGTCCGGAACGTTGAACATGCCGAACATGTCGGAGTTGTAGATCACTGAGCCGTCGGTGCCCGGGAAGCGATAGCACAGGAAGTCGGTGCCCGGCGTTTTCTTGGCGGCGTTGAACTCGCCCTTGGCCCAGTCGCCCATGACCTGCACAAGGGCATCGCCCTTGATGACCATGGCGGTGGCAAGGTTCCAGTCGCGGCCGGAGAAGTTGGGGTCGACAAAGGTGACGAGCTTGGCCAAATTGTCGAACGACTTCTTCATCGTGTCGGACTTCAGGGACTCGTCATCGAGGTCGTTGAAGGCCTTCTTGTAGAACTCGGGTCCGCCGGTCGACAGCACGACGGAGTCAAACATGGTGGCTTCCTGCCAGTTCTGGCCGCCGAGAGCGAGCGGGATCACGCCTGCCGCCTTGGCCTTGTCGAGCAGTGCAACGAAGTCGTCGAAGGTCTTCGGCTCGGTGCCGCCGATCTTGTCCAGGACGGCCTTGTTGATCCACAGCCAGTTGACCGAGTGAACGTTGACCGGAGCCGCGACCCACTTGCCCTCATAGACCGAAAACTTCTGCAGGGCTGCCGGAACGGACTTGTCCCAGCCTTCTTTCTTCGCCGTTTCGGTCAGGTCGCCCATGACGCCGGCGGCCGCATAGTCGAGCACGGTGTAGCCGAGCATCTGCGAGGCGGTCGGGTAATTGCCGGCCGCGACCATTGCCTTCAGCGCGGTCATGGCGGCATCGCCGCCACCGCCGGCCACCGGCACGTCCTTCCAGGCATAGCCTTCCTTGGCCAGGTCGCCCTTGAGGACGTTGAGAGCAGCCGCTTCGCCACCCGACGTCCACCAATGCAGCATCTGGACTTCCTTGACGTCCTCGGCGTGGGCTGTGAAAGCCAGGCCCGACGCGAGAGCCGTTCCGATAAGCAGTTTGCGCAACATGTACTTCCTCCCTTGTTGCATTACACGACCGGTGAAGCCCACCGGGTTCTTCTCAACTCAGCCGACCCACCACCCGGTGCGCTGGCCGCGATGAAACTGGATTGTCTTTTCCTCGGTATAGTCCTCGACGGCGCGTTTGCCGAGTTCGCGTCCGAGACCGGACTGCTTGTAGCCTCCGAAAGGCAGCTCGGGATAACCTTCCATGAACGTGTTCACCCAAACGGTTCCCGAACGCACCCCACGCGCCACCGACATGCAGGTGTCGATGCTGGCGCTCCACACGCCCGCCGACAAACCATAAGGCGTGTCGTTGGCGATGTGCAACGCCTTTTCAATCGATTCAAATGTCAGCACCGAGAGCACCGGGCCGAACACTTCCTCGCGGGCGATGGCCATCTCCTCGGTGACGTCGCGAATGATGGTGGGATCGAGATATTGGCCGACATTGGAGGCCAATTGCTTGCCTCCGCTGTAAACCTGGCTGCCGTCGCCTTCAGCGGCAGACACATAGCCGGCCACCTTCTTCAGATGGTCGGACGAGATCATCGCGCCGACTTTGGTTTGGTCATCGAGCGGATCGCCGACCGTAACCCTGGCGGTAAGCGCCTTGACAGCGCTGAGAAAATCGTCGGCGATCGCCTCGTGCACGATCAGCCGGCTGCCGGCATTGCAGCACTCGCCGGCATTGAAGAAGCCGCCGAACACCGCCGCATCGGCGGCCGCTTCGAGGTCGGCGTCCGGGAAGACGACCTGACCGTTCTTGCCGCCGAGCTCCATCGAGACTTTCTTCAGCGATTGCGCGGCCGAGGCCATCGTCATCTTGCCGACGCGGGTCGAGCCGGTGAACGAGACCATCTCGACCAGGGGATGGCTGACCATCGGCGCACCGACATCGGCGCCGAGACCTGCAAGGATGTTGACGACGCCGGCGGGCAGGCCGGCCTGCATCAGGATATCGCCGAGTACGAAGGTCGAGGCCGAGGTCATCTCACTCGGCTTGACCACCGCCGTGCAGCCGGCGGCGAGCGCGAAAGGCAGTTTCTGGCTGACGATCAGGAACGGGAAATTCCACGGCGTGATGATCGAGACGACGCCGATCGGCTCGCGCAGCACGACGCCCAGCATGGCATCGCCGAGATTGGCATAGCTTTCGCCGTGCAGCGTGCGGGCGAGCGAGGCGGCATAGCGCCAGATATCGACGGCGCCGCCAATCTCACCGCGCGCCTGGGCGATCGGCTTGCCCGATTCCAGTGCGTCGAGCCGGGCGATGTCTTCCAGCCGGCCCTCGATCAGGTCAGCCGCCTTGAGCAGGATCGCGGCACGCTCAGCTGCCTTCATGCGCGGCCATGGACCGGTCTCGAACGCCTTGTGGGCGGCCTGCACAGCGGCTTCCACTTCGGCCTCGCCGGCCTGTGCGTAGTGCGATACGGTGAAGCCGTGGCCGGGGCTATTTCGAGCAATCGTGCGGCCGTCGCGGGCAGCGACATGCTTGCCGCCGATCAGCAGTCTGTACGCTTTCGGCGCCGCGGACGCCTCGGCCGGCATGGCGATCTTGAGGGGGGCGTTCATCTGTTTTCCTCTAGGATCTCGAAAAGGCCGGCTTCTGCTTGGCCTTGAAGGCATCGAGGCCGGCCTTGAGATCTCCGGTCAGGGCGATGAAGCCGCTGGCCAGCGCTTCGATGGCGGCGGCACTTTCCTCGCCTTCGGCGACCGCGATCATCAGCTTGGCGGCTTCGGTCGCCAGCGGGCCGCGCTCGGCGATCTTTTCCGCCCACGCCCTTGCTTCGTCGTATGCCTTGCCAGTCGCGACCACCCGGTCGACGATGCCCAGAGCGAGTGCCTCGGGGGCGAGAAAGATCTCGCCGCCGAGCGCCATGCGGCGCACCGCCTGCGCGCCGAAGCGCCGCACGGCGCGCTGCGTGCCTGACCAGCCGGGTACGACACCGATCGAGGTTTCGGGGAAGCCCACTTTCACTTGTGTTTCCGCCACGCGGAAGTCGCAAGCCACAGCCAACTCCAGGCCGCCGCCCAGTGCATGGCCCGACAAAACGGCGATGGTCGGCTGCCTGAGCCGCGCCAGCCGGTCGAAGACGCGGTGGCCGTAGCGTACCCATTGCACCTGGAAATCGGTGGCACTCATCCGCGCCCAGGCTTCAACATCGCCACCGGCGCAAAATCCCTTGCCTTCGCCGCGCAGCAGCACGACGCGGACGCCCTCGGCCATCTCGGCCGCGTCGAGCGCCGTCTCCAGCGCCCGCAGCATGGGGATGTCCAGTGCGTTGAATTTCTCCGGCCGGCGCAGCGTGACGATGCCGATGGCGCCATCCTGTTCGAAGGTGACGAGAGGCTCAGGCATGAGCGCCTCCGAGCGGGGCGCCGCCATTCAGCGACAGGCCTATCGGTTGCTCCTGATAGAGGGCTGCCGGTGTCGTCTTGAGATCCTTGGCAATGCCCAACGGAATTTCCGACTGCGCCAGCACATCGCGCTGCAGATCGATGCCGGGTGCGAGTTCTGTGACGACCAGGCCCTCCGGCGTCAGCTTCATCACGCAGCGTTCGGTGACATAGGTGATGTCCTGTCCCTGCGCGACTGCGCGCTTACCCGAAAACGAGATGTGCTCGACTTCGTTGACCACCTTCTTGACCTTGCCCTCCTGATCGATGCGGATGCCGCCATCGGTCAATGAGAGTTTTGCCCCGGCGTTGAAGAAGCCGGAGAACACGATCTTCTTCGCCCGCGCGGTGATGTCGACAAAGCCGCCGGCGCCAGCCGTGACATGCGGGCGCGCCGAAAGCTTCGAGACATTGACCGAGCCATGGCGGTCGATCTGCAGGAAGGACAATAGCGAGGCGTCGAAGCCGCCCGCCTGGAAATAGATGAATTGGTGCGGCGAGGGCATGAAGGCGTCGGCATTCGAGGAACAGCCGAATTTGAAGTCGAGCAGCGGCACGCCGCCGACCGCGCCCTGTTCGATCACCCAGGTAATCTTGCCGTGCTGTCCTTCCTCGAGAAGGATGCGCGGGACATTGGCGGAAATGCCGAAGCCGATGTTGACGGCCATGCCGTCGCGCAACTCCATGGCGACGCGGCGCGCGATCACTTTCTGGACGTTCATCTCCGGCGTGCGGAAGCTCGACAGCGGCCGGAAGATTTCTCCGGAGATGGCCGGGTCATAGGGTGTCAGTGTCGTCTGCAACTGGTCTGGCGCAACGACGATATGGTCGACCAGCACGCCGGGAACGCGTACATCGTGCGGTTTCAGTGTGCCATTTTCGACGACGCGCTTGACCTGCGCGATGACGACGCCGCCATTGTTGCGGGCGGCGAGCGCCTGTTCCAGCCCGCCGAGATAGGCGCCCTCATGCTCGTAAGTGAGGTTGCCGCGCTCGTCGGCGGTGGTGGCGCGGATGATCGAGACATCAGGCACGATCGAGCGGAAATAGAGCCATTCCTCGCCATCGAACTGCTGCACCGAAACGATCGGCTCGCTGGCGGCGGCGTTCATGGCGCACCCCTGGTGTCGGGGGTCGGCGAAGGTATCGAGACCGACCTTGGTCAGCACGCCCGGCCGCTTGGCGGCGGCTTCGCGGTGCATATCGAATAGGATGCCGGACGGCACGTTGTAGGCGGCGACCGAATTGTCGCCAATCATCTTCCAGATCTGCGGCGGTTCGGAAGAGGAGGGGCCGGACGGATAGGAGCCGCACAAAGTCCGCTTCAGCAGGCCGGGTTTGGCCAGATGGTCGATACCCCTAATGCCATACATGTCGCCGGCGGCGATCGGATGCAGTGTGGTGATGTTCTTTGGGTGGCCTTCCCCATCGAAGCGCTCGCCGATGGCGGCCAGCACGGCGTCCGGGCAGCCGAGGCCGCTGGATGAGGACACGGACACGACCATGCCGTCCTTGATCAGGCCCGCCGCCTGCGCTGCCGAAACGACCTTGCTCAATTCATGCTCCCCGAACCGGCCGTCCTGTTTCGGGTGCGGCGATCCGGGCCACAGCTTTCCCTGACGACCAGATTGACCGCGCCGATATGGTCCTCGGCGCGTGTGGTGCGCGACTGGATCATTTTCAGCATGACATGGGCGGCGCGTTCGCCGAGGCCGGCCGAGTCCACCGCGACGCTGGTCAGCGCCGGCATGTAATGCTCGGCCTCGGCCACGTCGTCGAAACCGACGATGGCGAAATCAGTTCCCGGCTCAAGCCTACGCTTGCGCAGCGCCAGCATGGCGCCAAAGGCGACAGCGTCGTTGAAGCAGAGCGCCGCGGTCGGCGGCTCAGCCATAGCGAGAGCGGTTTCCAGGCACGCTATACCACCTCTGCGGCTGGTCTCGCCCTCGACGACAAGTGCGTCGCGGGCGGCGATGCCCTGCGTCTCGCAGGCTTCGCGAAATCCGCCAAGCCGCTCGTGATAGACCACCAGGTCGGACGAGCCGCCGAAGAAGACCAGCCGGCGATGTCCCTTGCCGATCAGATGCGCGGTGGCGAGATAGGCGCCGCGATGATTGTCGGGCGCGATCACCGGGATGCGGCTCTCGGGAAGCCGGCGCATGGCGAAGACAACCGGCAGACCCGCCGTCTCGATCCGCCTGAAGGCGCCCGGCGTCGTGCCGCGAGCCGGCGAGACGATGAGACCGGCGACGCCTTGCTCCATCAGCGACTTCAGCACTTCTTCCTGGCGCACCGGATTTTCCGCCGTGTTGGCGATGAACGGCACGATGCCGGCCGACTGAAAGACGCGTTCCATGCCGACCGCCAGTTCGGCGAAGAAAGGATTGGTCAGATCGTTGATGACCATGCCGATGACGTTGGAGTGCGCCTTGCGCAGATTGGCGGCGCCGCGGTTGTAGACGTAACCGACATCCTCGATCGCCTTGCGCACCTTGCTCGCTGTTTCGGGCCGGATCAGTCCGCTGCCCTGGAGCACGAGCGATACCGTCGATTTGGACACGCCTGCTTCGCGGGCGATGTCGAATATCGTCGCCTTGGCCCGGTTGGCCATCCAGATGCATCCTCCTCGATTGCAGCCCAAACTATTGGAACGTTCTAATCTCCGCTCCGCTCGTAAGTCAATCGGGATTTTCCCGCGCCTCGAACGCCGATTGTGCGTACTCAAATGGCTTGCTCCACAAGGATGTGTTGCAATGCAGCATTCTTCCTGCCGTGGAGCCCGAATCTTAAAGGTTCTTGATTTATTGGAACGTTCCATTTAGTAGCGTTGCGAAGGGAGAGATCGATGGACATTTCCTTGCCTGGTGAGGGTGGCGGCAGCACCCGGTACACGCTGGTCGGCGAACCGGTGCAGTCTGACATCGGCGCGCGATTTTCGCGTATTGCCTATGCCGCTGCGCACGTCGTTGCCGATCCGCTCGCCATGACCGATCGGTGGTCCAGGCCGGTGGTCGACTGGGACAGGACGATGGCGTTCCGTCACCATCTGTGGCGGCTGGGATTCCGCATCGCCGAAGCGATGGACACGTCGCAGCGCGGCATGGGCTTCGACTGGGCAAGCGCGCAGGAATTGATCCGCCGTTCGATCGCCGAGGCGCGTACCGTCGATGGCGCCGATCTCGCCTCGGGTGCCGGCACCGACCATCTGGCGCCCGCCGCCGCCAGGACGCTGGACGATGTGATCGCCGCCTATGAGCAGCAATTCGCTTTCATCGAAGGCTTGGGCGGCAAGGCGATCATGATGGCCAGCCGGGCACTGGCGGCAGTGGCCAAGGGGCCGGACGACTATGTCGGCGTCTACGACCGCATCCTGTCCCAAGCATCCGGCAAGGTCATCCTGCACTGGCTGGGCGACATGTTCGATCCGGCGCTCAGGGGCTATTGGGGCAGCGAGAATTTCGAGACTGCTCTCGATACAGTTGTTGCCATCATCGAACGCCACGTTGGCAAGGTGGAGGGGATAAAAATCTCACTGCTCGATGCCGGCAAGGAGGTCGCGCTGAGGAACCGTCTGCCGGACGGCGTCGTCATGTTCACTGGCGACGATTTCAATTATCCCGAACTGATCGCCGGCGACGAGAAAAGACACTCGCACGCACTGCTCGGTATTTTCGATGCGATTGCGCCGGTCGCCAATGCAGCGCTGGCGAAACTGGCGGAGGGTGACCGCGCCGGCTATGACACATTGATGGCGCCGACCGTGCCGCTATCGCGAAAAATCTTCGAGGCGCCGACCGAGTACTACAAGGCTGGCATCGTCTTCATGGCCTGGCTGAATGGCCATCAGGACCATTTTGCGATGATTGGCGGTATGCAGTCGGCGCGCGGCATCCGTCACTATGCCCACGTGTTCCGCCTTGCCGACCAGGCGGGATTGCTCGCTGATCCCGATCTGGCGGTAGCCAGAATGAAGAGCCTTTGCACCGTCGCGGGCATCTGAAGCGCGGAAAGGCTGACCGGTCGAAGAGGACGCGTCGCCACGCGATTGCTGCGCCTGCCCAGGTGTTTCCGCTGTCGAACGACCGCAGGTGGTTTTCGCGTCACCAATTTTCTTGTGAACCAATTTCTCTCGAGGCGCGACCAAGCGATGTGTCCAAACATGGTCCATCAAGGAGAACGTCTGATGTTTACTGTTTCAAGAAACGTCCTTTTGGCCGCCATCGCCGTTTCGGTGCTGGCCGGCTGCAAGACAACCGCTCCCAGGGAATGCGACAAGCTGAAGCCTGGCGTCACCTACAACGGCAAATGCTGCGGTCTCGGAGAGCCTTGTCGCGAAGGCAAGGGCGGCGGCGACAGGCCGGGAAATACGCCTGATCCAGCGCCGCAATGATCTGATCGAGTGCGGCCCGTTCCGGTCAAACGCCGGGACGGGCGCGTTGCGCTCGAAAAACTCGCCAGTGTCCAGCTTCCCTTGGGCGAACGAAAATTGTCCAGCTCGGGCGAGCGGGCCAGGATGCCGATTCAAGTCTGATCGTCTGGTTGGATGGTGGGCGTGACAGGGATTGAACCTGTGACCCCTGCAATGTCAATGCAGTGCTCTCCCGCTGAGCTACACGCCCATCCGAAGCCGCGCATACACCATTTTTGATCCAGCGCGTCAATAGCAGGAAAAAGGAAAGAAGGCGTCGTCTCGCCGCAGTGGCGAAGAGGCGCGGCGCCTTGCCTAGAAAACGGCTCAGGCCGCCTGCAGCATCTTCTCGACCTCGTTGACGAGGTCACGCAGGTGGAAGGGCTTCGACAGCACCTTGGCGTCTTTCGGCGCCTTGGAATCCGGGTTCAGCGCAACGGCGGCGAAACCGGTGATGAACATGACTTTCAAATCAGGATCGATCTCGGTGGCGCGCCGCGCCAGTTCGATGCCGTCCATCTCCGGCATGACGATGTCGGTCAACAGCAGCGAGAACGGTTCCTCGCGCAGCCGCTCATAGGCGCTGGCGCCATTGTCGAAATCGCTGACCTGGTAACCGGCGCGCTCCAGCGCCTTGACGAGGAACCGACGCATATCGTCGTCGTCTTCCGCCAGAAGAATGCGTGCCATGATATCCCGTCCGAATCACCCGCCCGAGATTGCCGTTGGGCAAGCCCGTTAACCATCCTGTATATGAGGAGGTGAGGGTAAACATCAAGTGAACGCGGACGGCGATGATCCATATTTGCCAGGGCGCGTGCTGCCGCTGAAATGCTGGACACGCGGCCTGCAAGGTGACACTTTCACATCATGATGCACTGGTGTTTTCGGGTTCGCTCAAATTGAAGACGGCAGCCGAGGATTTTTCGGTCTTTCCACCCTTCGAAATCCGGTCGGGCGCCGAGCAGCGCGTCCCCTTCCTCTTCAACTCGCCGCATAGCGGCCGCTACTATCCCGAACGCTTCCTGGCCATGGCAAGGCTGGACCGCAATGCCATCCGCCGGTCGGAAGACTGTTACGTCGATGAGCTGTTCGGCGGCGCCGTGGCGCTAGGCGCGCCGTTGCTGGCAGCGAATTTTCCGCGCGCCTATCTCGACGTCAATCGCGAGCCGTGGGAACTCGATCCGCGCATGTTCGCCGAGCCAGTGCCGTCTTTCTGCAACATCCGCTCGGCGCGGGTGGCCGGCGGGCTTGGCACGGTGCCGAAGCTGGTGGGCGAGGGGCTCGACATCTATTCCGGTCGCCTGCCTCTGGCCGAAGCCGTTGCCCGCATCGAGGCCGTCTACAAGCCCTATCACGAGACACTGAAGCGGCTTTTGACCAGGACCCATGCGCGGTTCGGTTTTGCCGTGCTGATCGACTGTCATTCGATGCCGGCGAGCATCCGTGTCGGCGACAGCGGCCTGCGGCCCGACTTCATCATAGGCGACCGCTTCGGCATCTCGGCAACCGCCGCCCTGACCGAGACCGCGATCGGCCTGCTCAGCGCCATGGGCTATTCGGTTGCCCACAACAAGCCCTATGCCGGCGGCTTCATCACCGAGCATTACGGCCGCCCGGCGCGCCATCTGCATGCGCTGCAGATCGAAGTCAATCGCGGGCTCTACATGAACGAGCGGACATTCGAGAAGGCCGGCGGCTTCGATGCGCTGGCCGACGACCTGACGCGGTTCTCAGCCGACCTGATGTCGATGCCCGACCATCATTTCATCGACCTGCCGCTAGCCGCCGAGTGAGCGACCGGCCGTTGGCCGCAGAGTGAAATCGCGGCGTAAAAAAAGACCGCATCGTTTGCACGATACGGTCGAAGTCTAGGGAGGAAACGCCCAAGGAGGGCATGGACAGGAAACCCTGTCCGAGATCAAGGGTATTGTGCGCTGCACAAATGTCAAGCGACCTTGAGGCTTTTTTAATTCACTCTGATGTGGAAATTGCGTTTCGACGACGCTTGTGTGACATCCGGGCAACAGATGCCGTCGCGGAAAAGTCGTCGAACACTCTTGTTTTGGTACGAAATTGGCGGCAGAGCACGGCTCGGACATGCTGCAGTGCGGGAGAATCAGTTGGACATCAGTGTCGGTTTCATGCGCCGCATCGCGCAGGTGGCAGCGGCGGAGACCTTGCCGCGCTTTCGCAGCCAAGGTGCGGTCGCCAACAAGGAACAGGGCAGTTTCGATCCGGTCACCGAGGCCGATCGCGAGGCCGAGCGCGCCATCCGGGCGCTGATCTCTGCTGAGTATCCCGACCATGGCATTCTTGGTGAAGAGCATGGCAGCGAGAACATTTCGAGCCGGCATGTCTGGGTGATCGACCCGATCGACGGCACGCGCGCGTTCATTTCCGGCCTGCCGGTGTGGGGCACACTGGTCGGGCTGACGATCGACGGCGACGCCGTTGCCGGCATGATGGCGCAACCCTTCACCGGCGAGCTTTTCTACGCCAACGGCTCGGGCTCCCATTATGAGGGGCCAGGCGGGCCGCGAAAACTGACGACCCGCAAGACGACGAAGTTGGACCAAGCGACGCTGTTCACCACCACGCCGGCCCTGTTCAAGGGCGAGGCGCGCAACCGTTACGATGCATTCGAAAGACAGATCCAGCTCGCCCGCTATGGCGCCGATTGCTATGCCTTCGCCATGATCGCCTCAGGAAGCGTCGACATCGTCGCCGATCCCGGATTGAAGCCCTACGACATCGTGGCGCTGATCCCGATTATCGAAAAGGCAGGCGGCGTCGTCACCACATTCGATGGCGGGCCGGCGGAACAGGGCGGCGATGTGCTCGCCGCGGCGACGCCGGAGCTTCATGCCGCCGCCATGGCCGCCTTGCGCGGCTAAACGAGCGTCCGCTGCCATTCAGGTGATGCCGACCGCTTGAAGCAGTCGTTTTACTGCCGGCGCACCCCTTGGGGAGCGGGCCAGCGACCGGCGCCTGTCAGGCTGTGGGGTCGTCGCTCCCGGGAATGAAGGCGTCGAAAGCGGCGAGCAATTGCTCGCGATAAATGTCGGCTTCCTGCAGGATTTCGTGGCGGGAGCCATCGATCATCAGCAGCGAACCGAGCCGCAGACGCCTGGCGTAGGTTTCCACGGCCCTGGTCGAGACGACCTGGTCGGCGCCGGCGGCGATTATCAGCAGGGGGACCTGAATTCCTGCCATGAAGTCGGGGTCGCTGACAGCTTCGGAGGCTTTCGCGGCTGCCCGCAGCCAGCGGATCGTCGGACCCCCAAGCGCCAGTTGCGGATGTTCTTCATAGAGCCGCGTGTTGCGTCGATAGCGTACCGGGTCAGACGTCAGCTTGTTGGTCTCGAAAGGGGCCGTCACCTTCGGCCGCGGACCCCAGGCGGCATAGAGCCGGCCGAGGCCGAGAACGCAGAACAACGAGCAGACGCGGCGAACCGTCGAGATCGAGACCGGCAGGTCGGGCAGCGTCAGGAAGGGCGCGATCAGCACCATGCGCCGGATGCGGTTCACCATCGACGGGGCGGCAAGCAGGGTGATCAAGGCACCTGCCGAATGGGCGAGGATGTAGTACGGTCCGCGGCAATCGGGCAGCACGATCTCCTCGAAGAACTGTTCGAGGTCGGCGGTGTAGTCGCGGAAGCTGCTGACGTAGCCGCGCTGGTGATCGCGGATCAGCCGGTCGGAATCGCCCTGGCCGCGCCAATCGAGGGTGGCGACGCCAAAGCCGCGATCGGCAAGGTTGCGGATGGTTTCGAAATATTTCTCGATGCACTCGTTGCGGCCGGTGAGCAGGACCACGGTGCCCTTCATCGGGCGAGCGACTGCGCCGAACAGGCCGTAGCGGATATTCTTGCGGTCACGCGTGGTGAAGAAGCCGCCGGTGGCGTTTTCCGGCCGCGGATTGCCCTCGATTTCGTGAAAAAGGGAGTTTTCGGTGAAAAGATCCGTCATTCGGCGCTTCGTGCTCGGCGTCTCGCATGCCCGCCTGCGCTGGCCGGCTCCGCTAAGGTGATAGACGCCCATGCGCCAAAAGCCAAGGAATTCCCGGTGAAGGGGAGGCTGCGCCAGGGAAGGCCGGAAGCCGCTCGAAAGCGTGCTTCCGGCCTCTGTCGATCCGGGAGGAAGGGACGTTACACCCGGTCGGCCTCGTTGCGGCGCCTGTTGTGCAATGGGCGCCGCCAGTCCTTGATCCTGTAATGGACTTTAGCGCCGGCTGCCTGAACGCGCGCCGAAGTGCCGGTTCATCTGCCGTTCATCAAGGGGCCTGCCGCCGTGGTTTTTGCCGCCAGGTGAAATCTTGAAATGCTTTCCAGCGCTCCCCAAATGTCTGGTGCGGTCGCCAATGTCGGGGCCGCTGGCCCACCCGAAACGCCGCTCAAGGGTTTCGCACCGGCCATACGCAAACCATGTTGCTCAACAGGAGAACACCTCATGCGTCACGTTGATTTTTCCCCGCTTTATCGCTCCACCGTCGGCTTCGACCGTCTGTTCACGATGCTCGATTCGCTTGCGCAGCCGGATGGCGCGCAGACCTATCCCCCCTACAACATCGAGCGCACCGGTGAGGATTCCTACCGCATCTCGATGGCGGTTGCCGGCTTCTCGGACGAGGAAATCTCGATCGAAGCCCATCGCAACGTGCTGACCGTGAAGGGTGAGCGCAAGGACGAGGGTACCGGCGAAGGCTCTGAGCTGCTCTATCGCGGCATTGCCTCGAGGGCTTTCGAACGCCGCTTCCAGCTTGCCGACCACGTCGAGGTCGTTGGCGCCTCGCTGAAGAACGGCCTGCTCTTCGTCGACCTCAAGCGCAACATCCCCGAGGAGCTGAAGCCGCGCAAGATCGCCATTACGGCGTCTTCGGCCAAGGCCAAGCAGATCGAGGCCAAGACCGCTGCCTAAAGTACAAGTCTCCTCCCGAGACGGAAGCGGGGGGCGGGACGGGGGCGGGAGTGTGTTGTTGGGGGTTGGGTTTTAAAGGGAGGACGGGGGCAGAACGGGGGCGCTACGAGAAGAGGGGGGGGAAGTAGGTGGGGGGGGCGGGAGGACGAAGG